>DATMZL010001641.1:0-4410 GCA_035607075.1 Polyangia bacterium | reverse complement strand
GCGGCCGCCGTTGCCCATACCGTTCCCGCCGCGGCCCGCGTTGCCGGTGGTGTTGCCGCCGCGGCCGCCGTTGCCCATACCGTTCCCGCCGCGGCCGCCGCCGCCGCTCGTGCTTCCGCCCGCGCCGGCGCCGCCGGTGTCGCCGCCCTGGCCTGCGTTTCCGCTCGTGCCGGCCTCGCCGCTGGTTCCGGCCTGGCCGCTGGTTCCGGCCTCGCCGTTGCCGGCCTCGCCGTTGCCGGCGACGCCGCTGCCGCCTGTCCCGCCGCTGTCACCGCCGCCACATCCGGGCGCGCCAGCAATCAGGGCGAGAGCACCGAGGAACAAACACGATCGGATCGCAACGCTCAGCTTCATGCGGGGGCCTCCGTCAGCGAAAATGAAGCGCGCACCGTAACATGGCGTAAACAAGATCAACGAAGTTAGATGTTGGCAAAACCCAACGGCACGGCCGCAAATTTTTCGATGAAAACGTCCCTGCCGCGCCACGCGTTGACGGCTCGCGCCGTAGTTCGCTGCGCGTCGTGTCGGAAAGATCAGGCCAGGTCGTCGCCCGCCAGCTCGACGATCAGCGGCGGATCCTTCGTGTAGTCGCTGAAGCGGGCCCAGGTCGGGCGCACGCGCGCGTGGGTGATGCCGGGCCAGGCCAGGCGATCGCGGCCGTCCGGGTAAGCGACGAAGTAGATCTCGCGCACGCGCGCCAGCTCGTCGCCCGTCGGAAAGTCGACCACGCCTTCGATCTGCGCAGTCGCTTCGTGATCCCAGCCGATCACCAGCGCGATGCGCGGATTCGCGACGAGGTTTTGGTACTTGCGCGTCGTGGTCAGCGTGTCGAAGACGATCTCGCATGCGTCGCCGACGCCGAAGCCGACGACGGCGGCCTGGGGCGCGCCGCCCGCCGCGACCGACGCCTGCACGGCCAGCTTGTAGCGACGCAGGAAGCGAACCAGATCGGCGCGCGTCACAGGGCGACCAATCCGAACGCGTTCAGCGTGTCGTGCAACGATCGCCCGGCCCAGACCGGCAAGGGCGGACCGCCGGTGTCGGGGAAAAGGACCAGCGGTCCGGTCCGTGCGCTCAGCCGGTAGGTGATCTCGATGATCAGATCCGACCATCCCTTGTGAAACGCGATCGGCGCGCGATCGTCGCGGGCGCCGCTGGATCGGATCGAGGTCCAACGGCCGTTTCCGGGATCGATCCGGTCCATCACGTCGATCTGCCAGCCCGATCCCTTGTCGCCTGGGCTCTGGTGGTAGCGAACGTTGGTCATCTCGCCCAGCGCCGCGCGCACCTCGGCGGGGCTGGGATTGCGGCCCGACTGGCCCGCCGGGCAGTCCACGCCGTTCTGCATGAGCCAGCGCGCGATCTCGTGATCGAGCGGCCGCGCGACATAGGTGACTGCCATCGCCCCACCAGGTTACCGCAGTCCGGCGCGCGCTTGAGCCGCGGCGCGTCCGGCAGGCGACTTCGAAGCTGCGCCGAAACGACGATGAATCCGCCGACGCGGCGACATGCGATCGCGGCAATAATAAAGGTCCTTTACACGGGTTCCCAAACGGGCATCCTGAGCGGGTCCCGATCACTTAACGGAGGCCGCATGTCGATCGTGAGCAAACGAAATAGGAGACTAGTTTCCGTGCTGGCTTTTGCGGCGCTCGCGGGCGCGTGCTCCAGCGGACCGGGCGGCAACACCGGCACCGCCGGCACGAACGGCAGCACCGCGGGCACGAACGGCGCGGCCGGAACCGGCACCAGCACCGCCGGCACTAACGGAAGCGCGGGAACCGGCACCAGCACCGCCGGCACGACCGGATCGGCCGGCTCGACCGCGACCGGCAGCGCAGGCACCACCGGGACCGCCGGCGTCACCGGCAGCGCGGGCGTCACCGGCTCCGCCGGCGTCACCGGCAGCGCGGGCACCAGCGGCGCCGCGGGACGCGGCGGGACGACCGGATCGGCCGGACGCGGCGGGACGACCGGATCGGCGGGCGTCACCGGTTCCGCTGGCGCCTCCGGCACCACCGGCATGGGCGGCACGCTCGGCCCGGGCGGCGCGCCGCCGACGTGTCAGGCGCCGATCGCGATCACCACCGGTACGGCGGCGGCGGTCACGGCCACGGTGACGACCACCGTCCGCACCGTCAGCGCCGATCTCATGGGTGTTCACACGTCGGTCTACGACGGGAACATGCAGCTGGCGACGACCCCTGGCTTGCTCAAGCAAGCGGGCGTGACGTCGCTGCGCTATCCGGGCGGCTCGTACGCCGACCTCTATCACTGGTCGACGCACACGGGGACATGGACACCGGCATCGGGCGCGGGCAGCAACACGATCACCGTCGCGCCCGACACGAACTTCGGCGCGTTCTTGCTGCTGATGGAAAAGATCGGCGCCAACGCGCTCATCACCGTGAACTACGGCATGAACTCCAAGGCCAACGGCGGCGGCGAACCGAAGGAAGCGGCGGCGTGGGTCGCCTACGCGAACGGCAGCCCGTCCAGCACGACGAGCATCGGCGCCGACAGCAAGGGCACCGACTGGAAGACCGTCGGCTTCTGGGCCAGCCTGCGCGCCGCCGCGCCGCTCGCGACCGACGACGGCTACAACATGTTCCGCATCAGCCACCCGAACGCGTTCGGCATCAAGTACTGGGAGGTCGGCAACGAGCTCTACGGCAACGGCTGGTACTACGGCAGCTGCGGCTGGGAAGCGGACATGCACGTCGCCTACCCGCCCAACATGGGAACCACCTGCACCGATCGCATGAACAACGCAGCGCTGTCTCCGGCGGCGTACGGCACGGCCGTGAAGCAGTACGTGTCCGCGATGAAGGCGGTCGACTCGACGATCCAGATCGGCGCCATTCTCGTCGCCCATTCCGACACCGAGTACACGAACTGGAACAGCATGGTGCTGCCGGGCGCGTGCGGCTCGAACGGCATCGACTTCGTGTCGGTCCACTGGTACGCGGGCACGACGCTGAGTACGCTCGCGACGGTGCCCGAGACCGACGTGCCCAAGCTGTTCCAGCGCGCGCACGCCGCAACCGGTACCGCGTCATACGCGTGTAAGGGCGGCGCGAACATGCCCGTCGCGATCACCGAGTGGGGGCCGAACGTCATCGGTAACAACGTCATGATCCCGATGTCCACGGTCGATCACGCACCGGCGGGATCGCAGATCGCGGGCCTGTTCGCGGTCGAGTCGTACGCGTGGTTCATGGACCAGGGCGCGATGGCGGCGCACTGGCTGGAGCTGCACAACAACAGCTACCTGGCCGGCATCGACGCCACCAACGATCCCTTCACGACGGCGAACGACAGCCAGCGCTGGGGCTATCATGCCGCGCTGATAGCGCACCTCTACGCGGATGGCGGCGCCAAGGTCGTGCAGGCGGCGCAGTCGGGGACGTTCGGGACGGCGCTGAAGGTGCACGCGTCCGTGCACTCGAACGGCGACATCGCCGTCCTGATGACGAACACGAACAAGAACGTGGACGCGAACGCGACCGTCAACATCACGGGCGGCAACATCGCCTGCGTCGGCAAGCGCTACGCGTACGCGCCGGTCAACAGCGACCAGGACGGCCCCGTGACGGGCGACTGGATCTACGCGAACAGCGCCGGGACGTCGGTGCCGGTGCTGGTGCCGAGGTACTCGTCCGTCGTGGTCGTGTTCCCGAAGAAGTAGCGCCGCAGCTCAGCTCAGCTCAGAAGCTGCAGGTGTTTCCGCACGACCCGGTCGGTGACGCGCCCGTCATCGCGCGGTAGTGCGCGGTCACCTGCGCGGCGGTCAGCAACTTGTCGTAGATCGCGACCTTGCCGATCGCGCCCGGGAACCAGGCGTCCATCGCCATCGTGCCGATGTTCAGCGGGCTGTTGTTCGCTGCCGGGACGACGTTGTACTGGCTCATGCAGCCGGTCTGGCCGTGGCTGGAGTGGGCCCACTTCACGCCGTTCACCCAGATGTCGATCATGCCCGGGTACATCGTCGCGTTCTGACAGTCCGACGGCTGGCTGAGCGTCGTGTACTCGCCGACGATGTGGTACCAGCTGTTCGCCTGGATCAGGCCGCACGTCGGCTGCCAGTCGGCGGCGGAGCCGAGGCCGGCCGACGGGTTGAAGACGTAGGCCGACATGCGGTTGCAGCGGTTCTCGCTGTTCGTCGTCGAGTACATCCGCGCTTCCCATTCGCACGTCGGGCCGTAGTCCTGGCACTTGCCCATCCAGTCGACGTAGCCGCCGCTGTCGTTCGGGAACTGCAGCACGTCGGGCCGGATCCACGCCTCCCAGGTCAGGTTGTGCGTGGTCGGGATCGAGAACGCGCCGCTCGACGGCACCGAGACGTACTGGCTGGACCCGTTGAAGTCGGCCGCGCGATCGCCGTTGGGCAGCGCCGCCGACATCGTCGTG
>DATMZL010001295.1:0-2594 GCA_035607075.1 Polyangia bacterium | reverse complement strand
TTCTCTCGTGGAGCTTCACCCGATGAGCGGCCCGGGGTGCGCGTGCGGCGGGAGCTCGGCGCCGGTGCGCCTCACGCGGGCCGAGCTCGCGCGTTTCGGCGACGCGGCGAGCAAGCAAGAGGGCGCGACGGCGGGCGGCGCGGTGGGAACCGCCGTGGGCGCCTTCTACGGCAACCCCGCCGTGGGCGCCGCCGTGGGCGGGTTCGTCGGCGGTGTGATCGGCGGCCTCATCGGCGGGAAGGACACCTACGACTGTTCGTTTTTCTCCGCCAACTGGCCGGACCTCCCGCTCAACCCCGGCGAAGCGGCGGCGCTTCTCCCGAAGAGCATCCGGGACGCGGTGGGAACCGAAGCCGACAACTGGGCCCACGCGAACTACCAGACGTGGAGCTCCGATTTTCAGCAGACGGTGGACGGGTGCTTTCCGAATCTCGGATCGATGTACGAAGGCGTGAGGGTGCGCCTCCTTCGAGCGACGGCGGCGGGCATCGCGAACGCCGCGCAGGGGAAACCCATGCCGCCGCTTCCGGTGCCGCCGCCGAAGCCGGGGTCACCGGCGGACCAAGCGGCGAAGGCGAAAGCGAAGGCCGATGCCGCGTGGACGACGGGCGAAAAGGTCGCCGTGGGCACGGGTGTGGGGGTGGTCGTGATAGGTGGCGTTCTCGGCGCGTGGCGCGCGGTGACGGGGCGATGGCCTTGGCAACCGCGCCGGAGGAAGAACGGATGAGAGCAGTCGACATGCACGGTCACCCGATTCGACTTTTCGGCGCCGATGGGCGTCTCCGCTTCGGCGGTCCGGGCGATGGCGACATCGTGCAACCGGGCGATCCGCCGCCGGTGCCGGCGGGCGCCGCGGGGCCGTCGCTCTACTACCCGCCCGCGTGGGACCTGGTGAATAACCGGTATTACGTGCAGAAGGACGACGTCCCCTATCTGCTCGCCCAGTTCACGGGCATGGACAAGGACCCGGGTAACAAATTCCCGGTGAGCTCGCTCGCGAAGATCAACCCCGGTCTGATCATGTCGAACGGGATGACGAATCCCGCGGTGTGGCGGCTGAACGCGGCGATCAACATCTCGCAGGCGGCGAGCGACAAGATCGCCGCGCTCGAATGCCCCCCGGGCTACGAGAAGGCGAGCGACGGCCGCAACTGCCAAGTCAAGCCCGGCGTGCAGGGGACTCCGCCCGGAGCTCCGCCGGTGCAGGGCAAGCCCCCGTGGTCGACGGGAAAGAAGATCGCCGTCTTCGGCGGCGCGATCGTGGGCACCGGCGTCCTGGTGGTCGTCGGGCACCGCATGGTGGCCGGGAAATGGTCGTTCTGAGATGACCGAGCCGCCCAGCGCGTACGGCATCGAGGTCGCGGGTTGCGTCCTCGGCTTCGCCGCGCCGGGCGTCTTCTCCTGGACGGCCGGCCTCCACATCAAGAGTGTGGACCGTGGTACGCGCGGCGCGGTGAACACGTGGATCGTGACGCTCGCCGACTCGGTGCAGATCGACGCGCTCGACGTCGACTACTTGGCGCACGTCCAGTTCGTGTCGTTGACCGACGAGGCGACGCTCTACGACGCGGAGATCAAGCGCGTCGCGACGTCGCCGAACATCGTCTATGAGATCTTCGTGTCGGCGGGAGGGACGCCCGTCGACCCCGGCGCGGTGCTCGGGACGTGGGCGATCCATCTGTCGGTGCTGCAAGGCGGCCTCACGAGCGGCGCCGCGCCGAATCTCATCGTGCGCGGCGTGAACGCCGTGCAGACGGCGGCGCTCACGCTCGGGATCGCGGCGTCGTTCATTTTCAGCGTCGCCGGCATCAACGCCGCGCAGACAGCGGCGGCGTCCTTCGCGTTCGCGATGGCGGCGGCGATTGCAGGCGTCAACAGCGCGCAGACGGCGACGGCGGTGTTCGATGAGGTCGACGGGACCTCATCCGTCGCGGGGGTCAACAGCGCGCAGACGGCGGCGGCGTCCTTCGCGTTCGCGATGGCGACAACCATCGCAGGCACCAACAGCGCCGAGACGGCGGCGGCGACATTCGCCGAGGTCGACGCGGTGTCATCGATCGTCGGGGTCAACAGCCCGCAGACGGCGGCGGCGTCCTTCGCGTTCGCGATGGCGACAACCATCGCAGGCACGAACCACGTGCAGACGGCGGCGCTCACCGGGCAGATCGGTCTCAACCTGTTCGCGCACGGGAACAGCTTCATCGCCGGACAGGACGCCGATCGACCCGGAGCGATTAACTCGCCGTGGCCTGTCCAGCTCGGGATCTCGACGACGGCGACGGGAATCAGCGTGACGATCTCCAAGGTCGGGCATGGTGCCTATGCGACGGGCAACGTCGCGGGGCCTTCGCTCAATCTGACGCTCACGATTCCGACCGACGTCGACCCTGCCTACGTCGCGGGCAAGTTCAACATCTTGGTTCTGCACGAGGTG
This sequence comes from Polyangia bacterium, assembly GCA_035607075.1. Lineage (GTDB taxonomy): Bacteria > Myxococcota_A > Polyangia > Fen-1088 > Fen-1088 > JADGRB01. Next base: position 160 of record DATMZL010001295.1, on the reverse strand, counting down.
ATCAACGACCTCTATTACGGGTCGACCGGCGCGCAGGCGTATCTCCACGTACAGCAGTATTTCCAAGCGACGGCGGTGCAGTGGGAGTGCCGCGCGGTCGTCTTCCCGACGCCGCGAAACAACGCGGGCACGCCCGTGGGGTACGAGACGGAGCGTCAGA
>DATMZL010001562.1:0-3730 GCA_035607075.1 Polyangia bacterium | reverse complement strand
CGCCGCCATTCAGCATCACCGCGCTCGATCGCGTTGGGATCGGTAGTCCGGGCAGCACCGGCTGGGCGGCGATCGGCTCGGCGCGCGCCGACGTCGCTTGGGGAGAAGGTCCGTTCGCGCGCGTGGGGCTAGCGCTGGATCTGGAGAGTGCGTGCTTCCCGTTCGAGAAATGGCAGGCCGACCCACCACCCACCGGGCAACGGTGGCCCGCGGACTGCGACGCCTTCGACCGGAACCTCAGTGTATTCGTCGACGATCCGGCCGACGGGTCGCCCGCGACGGGCGTGTCCGCGCCGTTCGAGATCGTTCACGCGATCACTCCCTTCGGCGGGCCGGAGCACATCGACGTCGACCTGACCGATCTCGCGAATGCGCGTCCGGGGACGCGCCAGCTTCGCGTGGACCTGAGCAGCAACTCCGATCTCCAGGGGCTCACGACCGGCTCGAACGGCGGTTGGACGGTGAGCGTGCGCGTCGACGTCACGCCCGGTCGGGCCCCGCGCGCCGTGCTGGCGGCGGTCCCGCTCGTGGCGGCGCGGGTGTCGGCGGGTGACCCGCGCCCGATTGCGGCATGGCAAGTGCCCAGTGGGACCGTCGCCGGTCGGCTGGAGTATCGGACCAGCGGCCACGGCCAGGGCCGGCGCGCGCCCAGTTGCCTGGGCCCGGCCGAGGAGTTCTGCGATCGACACCATCAGATCCAGATCGACAGCGTGCTGGCCGAGGACGTCGAGCCGTACCGCCACGACTGCCAGACCCTGTGCACGCCCGCGCACCAGGGGCCGGTGGACGGCGGGCTCGACTATTGTCAGGAGAACCCGTGCGGAGACATGACCAGCGTCGTGGCACCGCGCGCCAACTGGTGTCCGGGCAGCATGACGCCGCCGTTCGTCTGGGACGACCTGCCCGCGCTGGTCACTCCCGGCGCGCACACTGCCACGTTCGAGATCGACGAAATCGCGGCGGGCGGGTTCTGGTTCGTGTCCGCCACGTATTACGCGTATGGGCCTTGAGAAAGTGCGCCCGCGATCGCGCAAGGCGCGTTAGCCTGGCCGTGGGTGGATGTGTTGCCGCCAGTTTTTTTGGCTCACCTCGCGCTCGCCTCCGTGCTCGCCGCGGAGACGCCGGACACTCGTGAAGCCGAAGGCGGCATTCTCTACCTGGTCGCGGCCTCCCCGACGGACATCGACGCGGCGGCGTTCGGCGACGCGGTCGGGATCTACACGCGCGATCTGGGGCTCGCCGTGCATGTCGTGCACGACGACGCGGCGGGCTCTGCGGCGCCGGACGACGCCGCCCCGCGCGTGGCGCTGTTGTTGCGTGCGCGGCGTGCGCGGCTGGCTTTCTGGTGCGTGCCATCGGTAGATGGCCGCTCGGTTGCGCTAGTCTCGGTCGAAGCCGCCGGGACCTGGCGCGAAGAGCGAGTGGCATACAATGACAAGCTGAGATCCGACTTTCACCGCGCGGTCGCGCTCAAGCTACGCGCGATCCTGACGTCGTCGGCTCGAGACGATGCCGCGCCCAGCACTGGAAGCGCGCCAACCGCGGCCACCGCGGCGGCGAAGGCGCCCGCCCCGGTCCAGCCTGGGCCTCCGGCACCGCCCGCGGGCACCGGCGCGCCCGCCCCGACCCGGGAATCGGCGCGCTGGGCGATCGCCCTGCAGTACGGGTTGGGTGGGGCGTCCGGTGATTTCGCGGGGACGCGCCAATCGCTGGGGCTCGAGATCGCCGCGGGGCCGGCGTCTGTCGCCGCGCTCGAAATCTTCGCGGGCGCGCGCGTGGCGCGTGCCGCGCACGACAGTGTCGCCGCGGGGACGGTCTCGCTGTCCGACGTTCCGCTGTGGTTGGGGGCGCGCTGGGTGGGCCGTCAGCGCCACCTTGCGCTGGGACTGGGCGCGTGGGCGGCGGCCCACCTTTTGTCGGCGACTGCTCGATCGTCTGCCGGCGATTCATCCGACATGTTCACGGCCAGCGGCGGCGCGGGGCTCGAGGCGCAACTTCGTGTGCCGGCGTCCGGTCGATGGAGCGTGCAGCTGACCGCGTGGGCAGAGGCGGTCCTGCCGCGCACGCGCCTCCTGGTCGGCGATAGCGCGCTCGACACCGGCCGCTTGCAGGCTGGCCTATCGCTGGGCGTGGCGCTTTCGACGCGCTGAGCGACGATCCGGGCCGGATCTGGGGCCGCCCGAACTTTTTTTCAACCGCCGCGTGACGCGCGGGTACCGTGAAGGCATGAACCGGCCGCTCCCCGCGTTTGCCGTGCCCAGCCCAGGCGGCGAGGAGCTGGCTCTGGTCGCGGGTTGTCGCGCCGGAGATCGCGCCAGCCTGGATCGGTTCTTTCGCACGTATGTCTCGTACGTCGAGCGGGTCATCGTCCGCCTGCTGGGGCCGAGCTCCGATCTCCAGGATCTCGTGCAATCAACCTTCACGGAAGCGATCCAGAGCTTCGACCGATTTCGCGGTGAGGCCAGCCTCAAGACCTGGGTGACCCGCATCGCCGTGCACCTCGCGACCCACCAGCTGCGCACGGGCGTGCGGCGCCACGTGCCGCTGGAGCTGGTCGCCCTCGCGCAGCAGCCGCTGGCGTCCGACTGTTCGGCCGATGTCCAGGTGTCGGTTCGCCAGCTCGCGCGCCAGCTCTACCATTTGCTGGATCGCCTGGCGCCCAAGAAGCGGGTGGCCTTCCTGCTCTACGCGGTCGAGGAGTACCCGATCGACGAGGTCGCGGCGCTCACGGGCGCCAGCCGCGCCGCGACCAAGTCGCGCATCTGGTTCGCGCGCCGCGAGTTGCTGGCGGCGGTCAAGAGTCGACCTGAGCTGCGGGCATTCCTGCAGACGTCGCTGGGAGGTGAGTCGTGGCGCTGAGCTGCAGAGCGGCAGCGCGGGCTTCACTGGCCGCCATGGCGGAGCAGGCCGGCGACGCCGAGCGCCTGGAGCTGGAGGCGCATCTCATGTCGTGTCGTCGCTGCCACGAGCAGCACGGCACGATCCTGGCGGTGGTGGGCGGGCTCAAGCAGGCCGAGCCGGCTCCCCTGACGCCCGAGGCCCGCGACCAAGTGCGGGAAGCGCTGGCGCGTCGCGTGCCCGTGATCCCCCACCGATCGCCGCGCAACCGCTGGCGCCGCAGGATCAGCGTCGGGACCGCAGTGGCGGCGGCGGCCGCCGCGGCCGTGCTGGTGCTGTCGTTGCGGGATCGCGCTTATCGTGTCATCGACGGGGACGTCGCCGTGGGCGGGCTGGCTCCGGCAACGGACGCGATCGGCGATCAGGCGATGGTGTTCCGCGCCGCTCGCGGCGGGCGCGTCCAGCTGGACGATGCGACCGTCGATCTGGTCGGGTCCACCGAGATCACCTGGAACGCCAGCCGCCGGCGCGTCGATTTGCGCCGCGGCGTCGTGACCGTCGACGTGCGACACCACGCTGGACGGCACTGGGAGATCGGCACTCCGCGCTTCACCGTCGAGGTGGTCGGCACACGCTTCACGGTCGGCCCATCGGGGGTCAGCACCCAGCGCGGCGTCGTGCGCGTGCGGCGGCCGGACGGTTCGCTCGCCGCACGCGTCGAGGCCGGCGAGAGCTGGTCGATCGACACGGCTGGCACGCGAGAAGCTCCGGTGCCGGTAGCGAACCCACTCCACTCGGTCGAGGCTGGAACGCCCGCAGTACCGGCGCCGTCGCTGTCGCCCAGCGCGGGCACGAAGGAGAGCGCGGGGCACGGACCCGTCGGGCCCAACCC
>DATMZL010000825.1:0-7183 GCA_035607075.1 Polyangia bacterium | reverse complement strand
GCTTCTTCGACGAGAGGATCGTCCCCTCGAAGAAGAGGTGCGTGTGCAGCCGCGCGTAGCCCTGTCCCGAGTCCTCGGTCTGGACGTGAAACACGCGCCCGCCATGACGCAGGTTGTGGTTGTACCCGAGGACGGGTGACTGGCGGACGCGTTGGGCCATGGGCGCGGGCACGAGAATTATATCGCCGAAGCACGGAAATTCCTTGAGGAACGGGGACGTAGGTGGCGTTTTGGCGCGGGTTATCGTCGCGGGTTACACTTTCGCGCCCAAACCCATGGCGCGACGAGCAAAAATCCAGCGCAAGACCAGCGAAACGGCCATCGACCTGACGCTGGACATCGACGGCAAGGGCGAGCGCCGGATCGCGACGCCCGTTCCGTTCTTCAACCACATGCTCGAGGCGGTCGCGAAGCACGGTCTCTTCGATCTCGAGGTGACGGCGACCGGCGACGTCGACGTCGATCCCCACCACACCGTCGAGGACGTCGGCATCTGCCTGGGCCAGGCGTTCGCGCAGGCGCTCGGCGACAAGAGCGGCATCACGCGCTTCGGCGAGGCGACGCTTCCGATGGACGAGACGCTGGTGTCGGCGGCGATCGACTTCGGCGGGCGGGCGGCCTTCGTTTACCGCGCCGACCAGCTGAAGGGACGGCGGGTCGGAACGTTCGACGTCGAGCTGGGCCGCGAGTTCTTCGGCGGCTTCGTGAGCACGGCGCTGTGCAATCTGCACCTGGAAGTTCGCTACGGCGAGAACGCCCACCACATGATCGAGGCGCTGTTCAAGGCGTTCGCGCGGGCGGCGTCCGCGGCGGCGCGCCGCGACCCGCGCGTCGTCGGTGTGCCGTCGACGAAGGGGACGCTCACGTCTTGAGCGCCAGCCCGTCCGTCGTCGTCGCCGATCTGGGAAGCGGAAACCTGCGCAGCGTCGAGAAGGCGCTGGCCGCCGTCGGCGCGCGCGTCGCGATCAGCGCCGACGCCGACGTGGTCGGGCGGGCGGACAAGCTGGTCGTGCCGGGACAGGGGGCGTTCGGCGCGTGCGCCGCCGGGCTGGACGGCGGCGGCGGGGCGATGCGGCAGGCGGTGCAGGACGTGATCCGGGCGGGTCGGCCGTTCTTCGGCATCTGCATCGGGATGCAGCTGCTGTTCGAGAGCAGCGAGGAGAATCCCGAGGCGCAGGGACTGAGCGTCCTGCCGGGGCGCGTACGGCGGTTCGCCGATCGGCCCGGGTTGAAGATCCCGCACATGGGCTGGAACCAGACCCGGCGCGGACCGGCGGCGGCGCGCGGTCCGGCGGCCGCCGTCCCCGACGGCTCGTGCTTCTACTTCATCCACAGCTACTTCCCCGATCCGGCGCGCGCCGAGGATGTCGCCCTCTCCAGCGAGCACGGCGTCGGGTTCTGCGCGGCGGTCGGGCGCGACAATCTGTTCGGCTGCCAGTTCCACCCCGAAAAGAGCCAGGCGGCCGGGCTCGCGCTGTTGCGCAGCTTCGTCGCTGCGTGACGCGTGAGCGGCAGCGCGGCTTTGCCGCGCGAAGCTCTTCGCGGGAGGTGCGGAACCCTTTGAGGGTTCTGCAGTATATGTAGAATCGCCCCGATGCAGGTCTTCCCCGCCATCGATCTCATGGACGGCGCCGCCGTGCGTCTGGAACAGGGGCGGCGCGAGAGCGTGAAGGTCTACGACCGCGCGCCCTGGGAGGTGGCGGCCCGTTTTGCGGCCGCGGGCGTGTCGCGCATTCACGTCGTCGATCTGGACGCCGCCTTCACGCGCGGTGCCCCTGTCGACGCACGAGAGGACAACCGAGCGACCATCGCGCGCATCGCCGCGGCGGCGAAGGTCGAGGTCGAGGCGGGCGGCGGCGTGCGCTCGCTGGACGACTGCGCCGCGCTGTTCGACGCCGGCGTTCGCCTCGCGGTGCTGGGCACGGCGGCGATCAAGGACCCGGCGCTCGTCGAGACGGCGTGCACGCGCTGGCCCGGCCGCATCGTCATCGCCGTCGACGCGCGCGAGGGCAAGGTGTCGGTGGAAGGCTGGACGGAGACGACCGGCGCGGACGCGTTGGAGATCGGCGCCGCGGTCGCGCGCGCGGGCGCCGCCGCGGTGCTTTATACCGACATCGCGCGCGACGGCATGCGCGGCGGGCCGAACCTGGACGCGACCGGACGGCTGGTGCGGCGGCTGCTCCCCTGCCCCGTCATCGCGTCGGGCGGCGTCGCGCGCCTGGAGGATCTCGACGCGCTCGCGCCGACGGGCGCGGCGGCGGTGGTGGTGGGCAAGGCGCTCTACGAGCAGGCGTTCACCATCGAGCAAGCGGTCGCGCGCGTGCGCGCGCAGAGCGGTTAGTAGCGATGCTGTGCAAGCGGGTGATTCCGTGCCTGGATGTCGACGCGGGCCGCGTCAAGAAGGGCGTGCGCTTCAAGGAGCTGCGCGACGCGGGCGATCCCGTCGCTGTCGCGGCCGCCTACGACGCTCAGGGTGCCGACGAGATCTGCTTCCTCGACATCACGGCGTCGTCGGACGGGCGCAACACGATGCTGGATGTGGTGCGCGCGACGGCCGAAAGCGTTTTCCTGCCGCTGACGGTGGGGGGCGGCGTGCGATCGGTCGAGGACGTGCGCGCCTTGTTGCTCGCGGGCGCCGACAAGGTCGGCATCAACACCGCCGCCGTCGCGGATCCCGATCTCGTGCGTCGCGCGTCGGACGCCTTCGGGAACCAGGCGATCGTCGTCGCCGTCGACGCGCGCCGCGAGCCGGACGCGCCGCTGCGCTGGCAGGTGTTCACGCACGGCGGGCGGCGCCCGACCGGCATCGACGCCGTCGCGTGGTGTGAGCGCATGGCGGCCGCGGGCGCCGGCGAGATCCTGCTGACCAGCATGGACCGCGACGGCACGCGTGACGGGTTCGATATCGAGCTGACGCGCGCGGTAGCGGACCGCGTGCCGGTTCCGGTCATCGCGTCGGGCGGCGTCGGCAACCTGGAGCACCTCTTCCAGGGGATCGCCGAGGGACACGCCGAGGCGGTGCTGGCCGCCTCGATCTTCCACTTCGGCGAGGCGACGGTCGGGCAAGCGCACGATTACTTGCGCGCGCGCGGCGTCCCGGTACGAGATCAGGTGCAATGAGCGCCGTGCCGGCAGAGCCGCTGCTTGCGGCGATCAAATTCGACGGTGACGGGCTGGTCCCGGTGATCGCGCAGGAAGCGGCGACCGGCATGGTGCGGATGCTGGCCTGGGCGAACCGCGACGCGCTGGCCGCGACGCTGGCGACGGGCGCGGCGCACTTCTGGAGCCGATCGCGGAAGGCGTCGTGGCGCAAGGGCGAGACGTCGGGGAACACGCTTGCGGTACGCGAGGTCCGCATCGATTGCGACGGCGACGTCGTGCTCTACGTCGTCGATCCCGTCGGGCCTTCGTGCCACACGGGCGCGACGTCCTGCTTCTACCGGCGCGTGGGCGACGACGGCGCGTTGATCGAGGACGACGCGCCGGCCGATCCGCCCGCGCTGGTCGTCGCGCGCGTCGCCGAGGTGATCGCGAAGCGGCGGCGCGAGCGTCCCGAGAAGTCGTACGTCGTTTCGCTGCTCGACGCGGGCATGCCGAAGATCAACGGCAAGATCGCCGAGGAGTCGCGGGAGCTGACCGAGGCGCTGCTCGAGAAGGACGCGGCGCACACGGCGCACGAAGCGGCCGACCTGATCTTTCACACGCTTGTCGGCCTGGAAGCGGCGGGCGTGCCGATCGACGCCGTGTTCGGGGAGCTGCGGCGCCGGTTCGGCGTCTCGGGCATCGACGAAAAGGCGAGCCGGAAAAAATGAGCGCGCCGCTGCATGGCCCGGCCGCCGACCGGCGCGAGGCGATGCGGCAGAGGATCCGTGCCTTGCTGGGCCCGGGCGGCGCAGCGGCCGCGCTGTTCCCCGGCTACGAGGCGCGCACGGGCCAGCTGGCGATGGCCGAGCGGATCGCCGACGCGATCGACGGCGACGAGCGCCTGCTTGTCGAGGCCGGCACCGGCACCGGCAAGACGCTCGCGTACCTGGTCCCGGCGTTGCTGTCGGGGCGCAAGGTCGTCGTCAGCACCGGCACCAAGACGCTGCAGGACCAGATCGCGGGCGTCGACCTGCCGCGCCTGCGCGCGATGTTCGACCGCGCCGGTCTGCTGCCGGCGCCGCTCGAGTGGGCGGTGATGAAGGGCCTGTCGAACTACGTCTGCCGGCGGCGGCTGCAGGAGCGCGATCGCCAGCGCTCGCTGATCGCGGAGCCGGAGCTGGATCGCATCCTCGGGTTCGCGGCGGCGTCGGCGACGGGCGATCGCGCGGATCTGCCCGACCTGGCCGACGACGCGCCGCTGTGGGGCGACGTCTCGGCGACGCCCGAAACGCGTGTCGGCCCCCGCTGCGCATTCTTCGAGAGCTGTTTCGTGACCGCGATGCGCAGGCGCGCCGCCGCCGCGCCGCTGATCGTCGTCAACCACCATCTGTTCTTCGCCGACCTGGCGCTGAAGTCGCGCTGGCCCGAAGCACAGGTGCTGCCGCCCTACGAGGTGGTGATCTTCGACGAAGCCCACCAGATCGAGGACGTCGCGACTGAATTCTTTGGCGTGCACGCGTCGACGCAGCGGTTGTTCGCGCTGGCGCGCGATCTCGGGCGCGAGACCGGCGTCCCCGCGCATCGCGCGCAGGCCGCCGCCGCCCGCCTCAAAGCTGCGACGGACGCGCTGGCGAACGCGCTGCGCGATCTGGCGCCGGCCGCGCGTCCGGGCGTCGAGGAGACGCGCATGGCCTTTCCCGACCTGGCGGCCGGTCCCGCGCTGGACCGCTACCACGACCTCGACGCCACGCTCGAACAGACCGCGGACTGGCTGAACCCCGACGGTGACGCGGTCGCGAGCTCGTCGCGGCCGATCGAGCTCGCGGGCCTGGCGCGGCGCGCGACGGCGCTGCGGACCGACCTGTCGCTGCTGGTGGCGGGACGCGGCCGCGAGCACGTGCGCTGGCTCGCCGCCTCGTCGCGCAACGTCGGCCTGCACGCGTCGCCGGTCGACGTCAGCCCGGTCCTCGGGCGAGCGCTCGAGGCCTGCCCCGGACCGATCGTGCTGACGTCCGCGACGCTGACCGTCGCCGGGTCGTTCGACTACCTGCGCGCGCGCGTGGGCCTCGGCGACACCGCCGTCGACGCGACGTTCGCCTCGCCGTTCCGCTACGACCGCCAGGCGCTGCTCTACCTCGCGCCCGATCTCCCGGATCCGAACCAGGACAAGTTTCCGGCGCGCGCGGCCGAGCGCATGGCGGAGCTGTGCGCGATCACCGCGGGCCGCGCGTTGCTGCTGTTCACCAGCTTCCGTAACATGCGCATCGCCGAAGCCCACCTGCGCGAGGTGCTGCCCTTCCCGCTGCTGGTGCAGGGTGAGCGCCCGCGCCACCTGCTGCTCGCGTCGATGCGCGAGCGCATCGGCACGGTGCTGCTGGCGACGCAGAGCTTCTGGGAAGGCGTCGACGTCCCGGGCGAGGCGCTGTCGCTGGTCGTCATGGATCGAATTCCGTTCGCGGTCCCCGACGATCCCTTGATCGCGGCGCGCATCGATCGTATCCGCGACGACGGCGGCGAGCCGTTCGGCGACTACCAGCTGCCGCGCGCCGCGCTGGCGCTGAAGCAGGGTTTCGGCCGTCTGATCCGCACGCGCAACGACCGCGGGATCGTCGCCGTGCTGGACGGCCGCGTCGCGCGCAAATCCTACGGGGCGACGCTGGTCGCCAGCTTGCCGCCTGATTGCCCGCGGACCGAATCGCTGGAAGACGTCGTCGCCTTCTGGACCCGACCGCCGGCTTCGACCGCCGCTGCAGCCGCCCCATCCTTCCCACCTTCGCCATGACGCCCTGGCTGCTGTGCGTGGCCGCCTACGTGGCGGGTTCGATCCCTTTCGGGATGCTTCTCGCGCGCGCCAAAGGGATCGATCTGCGCCAGGTCGGCAGCGGCAACATCGGCGCGACGAACGTCGCGCGCGCGATGGGCAAGGGCTGGGCTGTCGCCGTGCTGGCCGCCGACGCGGCCAAGGGCTTCGTGCCCGTGTGGCTGGGCCGGCGCTTCGGTTTCCCGGCGAAGGTGATCGCGGCGGCGGGCGGCGCGGCGATCGTCGGGCACATGTTCACGCTGTTCCTGCGCGGGCGCGGCGGCAAAGGGGTCGCGACCTCGCTGGGAGTCGCGCTGGCGCTGTCGCCCATCGCCGCGGCGGTGGGGTTCGGCGCCTACGTCGTCGTGTTCGCGACGACGCGCCTGTCGTCGCTGGGATCGCTGCTGGGCGTCTGGACGTTCGCGCTGCTGTTCGTGCTTCGCGAACGCCCGGGGCTGCCGCTGTCAGCGCTGGCGCTCGGCGGTGCCGCGCTGGTGACGCTGCGGCACCGCGAAAACATCGCGCGCCTCGTCCGCGGTGAAGAAAAGCGGACGTAAGCGCGCGACGCGCCGAAACCGGGCGATCAGGGCAACGCGAGCGGGACCTCGACGAGCCGGAACGGCTTGTTGGCGTTCGGCCCGTTCGCACCCATCGGGTTCCAGAAGTGATCGGCCTGGTTCTCGACGAGCCAGGCGCTCCCGCTCTTGAGCGCGAACGTCGCGACGCCGTCGAGGCCCGTGCTCACGGTGCGGACAGCGCCCGTGGTGCCGGAGAGCTCGATGATCGCCATGCCGCCGTTGTCTCCTTCCGCGGCCGCGAGCGTCGTCGGGCCAACCACCTTGAGCCCGTCGGGACCGCGCAAGGGTCGCGAGGTGACGATCTCGGTGACCGCGCCGGCGGCGCCGCCCGATCCGATAGCGACGCGGTAAAGGTGTCCCGGATGGTTCTCGACGACGTAGAGATTGGTGCCGGCGGCGTCCACGTCGATGCCGTTCAGATGCCATTGATCCTGCGGGAACATCGTGCTCGTCACCCACTCCTCGAGCGGCGTGGTCGCGGTCGCGCCCGCGGGCAGGCGCATGATCCGCGGGTACCACGAGTCGGTCGCGTACAGGTTTCCGGCCGCGTCGATGGTCAGGTCGTTGCAGAAGCCGTTGACCGTGGCGCCCGCGATCGGCGTCGTCGTCGGGGCCGGCCAGTCCCAGCTCCCCTTCAGCATCCCGGTCGCGAGATCGAACTGCTTGATCGCGACGGGCCCCTTGCCCTTGCGCTGGCTGTTACCCGCGTCGGACGAGCAGG
>DATMZL010000509.1:0-4505 GCA_035607075.1 Polyangia bacterium | reverse complement strand
CCGGCGGGAGCGCCGCTGACGACAATTCCGCCCAGACGCTGGCGCACGGCTTTGAGGCTCTCCTCCAGCGTCGCGCGGTGCTGCTGGACCCAGGGGTCGTTCGACGCCAGCGCCTCGCCTATCAACACCTCGGCTTCGCCGAAGCGCCCGACCGCCTGATCGACAAGCCCCAGCTGCGCCGCCGCGCGCGGCGTCTTGCTCAGCTCGTACGCGCGCTTGAAGTAACCGTGCGCGCGCGCGTCGTCGCCTTTCCGTCGGAGCTCGATGCCCTGGCGGATCAGCGCCTCGGGCTCCTCGGCCGCCAGCGCGCGCGTGCCCATCAGCAGCGATGCCGCAATCAGCATCGTCGTCACCGTGCGTGTCCCGAACCGTCGCATGCGTCGTTGTTTCACAGTTACCCTCAATTGACGCTGACGTCGTCGAAGTAGAGCGACCCCGGCCAGGCGCCGAAGTAGCACTGGAACCCGATGTTCGCGACCGCGCCCGCCGTGTTGCCCAGCGGCATCGTGATCGTGAACCACTGGCCGAACGTAGTGATGTTGAAATTGGGCATCGCCTGGACGTCGCTGAAGTTGGCGTCGAGCGCCGTCATCGAGCAGGTGGCGCCCGCGACGGTCGGTCCGTCGGCCAGCAGCCACACCGTGATCGTCTTCCCCCGCATGTCCATCGTCGCGCCCTGGTCGTCGCAGGGGTAGACGTTGGGCGAGGCGTTGTAGTTGTTGCTGTCCGACAGGATCACCGCCGCGTGCGTCCCGCCGTGCGCGCGCGCCGTCACGTAGTCGATGCCCGCTTCGCCCGGGTTCCATTCCAGGCTGTTCATGATCGCCGGCCTCCCGCCCTCCATGTTCCACAGCGTCCGCCCGCACCCGGTGACGCTGCCCGCCATCGAGCAGAGCGCGTATCCGTACGGGCAGGCGTTGGCGCAGACGGCTACCAGTGGGGCCGTGTTGCTGCGCGCCCAGCACATGCCGCTCGGCTGCCCGGTGTTCGCCATCGAGCAGCCCTGACAGCTGGCCGTGCACGCGCTGTTGCAGCAGACGCCGTCGACCGAGCACATGCTGTTCATGCACTGGTTGTTTCCGCCGCACGAGCCGCCGACCGTCTTCTTGACCTGGCACATCGACGAGCCGCAGAAGTCACCGTTCACGCACTGCGTGTCGGCGGTGCAGCTCGTGTAACAGGCGGTGGTCCCGTTGCAGACGTACGGATCGCACGGGACTTGCGTCTGGGGCTGGCAGGTGCCGGCGCCGTCGCACTTGGACGCCGGGCGCAGCGTAGAGCCGCTGCACGAGGCGGAGCCGCACAGCGTGTTGGCGGGCGTGAACCGGCAGGCGCCACTCCCGTTGCAGAAGCCGTCGTGGCCGCAGGGAGTTGCGTCGGCGGCGCATTCGTTTCCGGGATCCGTGCCGTTCTTGACGAAGCCGCACATCCCGTCGGCGAGCCCGGTGTCCGCGCCCCGGCACGACGAGCAGGTGCCGTTGCACATGCTGCTGCAGCAGACGCTGTCCACGCAGTAGCCGGTCGTGCACTGCGTGTTGCCGTTGCACATCGAGCCCGCCACCTTCTGCGCGGCGCACTTCATCGTCGTCAGGTCGCAGTAGTTGTTGCCGACGCAGTCGGCGTCCTTGCTGCACGTCGTCCGGCAGCCCGACGTCGGATCGCACGCCGCGGCACCGCAGCTCATCGGCATCGCCGGTGCGCACGCGCCCTGGCTGCAGGTGCGCTGGGGCGTGAAGTTTCCGGTGCCGCACATTCCGGTGGCGCAGACGGTGCTGCTGCTCCACTTTTCGCACTGCCCGGCGCCGTCGCAGAATCCGTCCAGCCCGCAGGTGGACGCGTCGGTCGGGTCGCAGTCGTTCTTCGGATCGGTTCCGACCTTCGCATAGGCGCAGGTTCCGTCGGCGCCGCCGGTTCGCGCTCCGAGACACGACACGCACTTGCCGTTGCACGCGGTGTCGCAGCAGACGTTCTCGACGCACGCGCCGTTGATGCACTCCTTGCCGATGTTGCACGTCGCCCCGTTGGCCTTCTTCGCCGCGCACTGCCGACTGGTGGTGTTGCAGTAGCTCGAGGCCGCGCAATCGGTGTCGACGCTGCACATCGTCAGGCAGCCGTTGACGGAGCAGGCGCTCTGGCCGCAGTTCACATTGTTGCCCGACGGGCCGCACACGCCGGCGCCGTTGCAGGTCTTGGCGGGCGTGAATGTCGCGCCCGAGCAGCTTCCGGGACCGCAGCCGGTGCCGTTCGCGAACAGGTGGCAGGCGCCCCGACCGTCGCAGTTGCCGTCCTTGCCGCAGGTGCTGACGTCGTCGGGCGAACAGTCGTTGTGCGGGTCGAGGCCGAGCTGGACGGGCGCGCACGTACCGTCCGCCTGCGCGGTGTGCATCTTCAAGCAGCTGGTGCACGAGTCGGTGCACGCCTTGTCGCAGCACACGAGATCCACCGTCGAGCAGAAGCCCGAGTCGCACTCCGACGCGGCGCCGCAGCCGGTGCCCAGCACCTTCTTCGTCTTGCAGGTGCCGCTGCTGCTGCAGTACTGCGTGGTGGGGCAATCCTGCGGGCCGGCGCACGGCTTGGCGCAACCGGTGCTGGCGCACGCGTACATTCCGCAGTCTTGCGGCATACCCGGCGTGCACGTTCCCGTTCCGCTGCACGTTCCGACGGGCATGAACGTGTGGCCGTCGGAAGAGCAGGTCGGCTGTCCGCAGGGCTTGTTCGCGGGAACCTTGCGGCACTGTCCGGTGCCGTCGCAGGTGCCGTCGAGACCGCAGGGCAGGTCGGCCGTCTCGTTCAAGCACATGTCGCGCGGGTTCGAGCCGCCGACCGCGTTGGCGCAGGTGCCGTCGTTCATGCCGGTGTACGTGCGCGCGCAGGCCTTGCACGCGCCGGCGCACATATCGTTGCAGCAGACGCCGTCGCGGCAGAAGCCGCTCGTGCATTCTGCGTCGGCAGCGCACCCATGCCCGTTCGGCTGCTTCACGGTGCCGGCTTCGCCGCCGTCGGTGACGTCGCCGGGGTTGCCGTCGACGGCCGTGTCGGCGCGGTCAACGCCGCCGTCGCCCTGCGGATGCCGGTGGCACTTATTGTCGCTGCTCCAGCAGACGTACGGCGCCGGACACTCGCCTGCCTTCGAGCAAGGCAGCTTCCCTTCCTCCAGCTGCAAGCTGCGGCATCCGCCCGAGAACAGCGCGATCACCGCCGCAAGGCTGAGATAGAACCTCATGGTTCCAGAAAATAACTGACGCGGTTTCGCGAAGATAGTAAGTTCGCTCGGTCGTCGCTGGCGGAAAGCTGCTGCGCATGGCGGCAAGAATCCGCCGCGCGTTTTGACGTCTCTCGACATGCCCTGTAGGACTTGAAGCGATGGTTGTGGTGGAGGCCGATGCGCTCACGCCGGGCACCATGCTCGGGCGCTACGAGATCCGACGACAGCTCGGACGCGGCGGGATGGGCGCCGTCTATGAAGCGGTGCACCGCGACCTGAAGAAGCGCGTCGCGGTCAAGGTTCTGTCGGCGGCGCTCGCGTCGAACGACGAGGCCAAGCAGCGCTTCCTGCGCGAAGGCGAGGCGGCGTCGCGCATCCGGCATCCGCACGTCGTCGACGTGACCGACGTCGGGACCGACGGCGCGCTCACGTACCTGGTGATGGAGTTTCTGGAAGGCGAGGACCTGTCGCGGCGCCTGGCGCGCGGGCCGCTGACGCCGCGTGAGGCGGCCGACATCATGCTGCCGGTGCTGGCCGGCGTCGGCGCGGCGCACGAGGAGGGCGTCATCCATCGCGACCTCAAGCCCGAGAACATCTTCCTGGCGAGCGCGCGCCACCGGGCGGGCGTTCAACCGAAGGTGCTCGACTTCGGCGTTTCGAAGCTGAGCGGCGCGGGCGCGATGGCGCTGACCGGGACGGCCGCGACATTCGGCACGCCGTTCTACATACCGCCGGAGCAGCTGCGTGGCGCGCGGCAGGCCGATCACCGCAGCGACCAGTACGCGCTGGGCGTGGTGCTCTACGAGGCCGTGACCGGCCAGCGGCCGTTTCAGGCGGACAACGTGTTCTCGGTCCTGCGCGCGATCGGCGACGGCGACTACCCGCCGCCGCGCGCGGTCCGCGCCGACCTGCCGCCCGCGTTCGAGGCGATCGTCGTGCGCGCGATGCGGCTCGAGGCAGCCGAGCGGTTCCCGTCGCTGCGGGCGCTGGGCGCGGCGCTGCTGCCGTTCGCGTCGGACAACGCGCGCGTGTTGTGGGCCGACGACTTCGGTAGCGCGGGCGACGCGCCGGGCAGCGTGCACGCGAGCGCGACGAGCGCGCCGCTGTCGCCGCCGCGGGCGCCGTCGGTCGCGCCGCAGATGACCACGCTGGGGACGGCGAACGGGCAGCAATTCGCGGCGGCGCAGTCTGGGTCGCGCGCGAAGCTCGTGGTGGGCGCCCTCGCGGTCGTCGCGGTCGGCGCGGGGGTCTACGTGTTCGCGCGGCCGGGGGCGCACACGACGGCGCCGCCGCCCATCGC
>DATMZL010001017.1:0-6575 GCA_035607075.1 Polyangia bacterium | reverse complement strand
TCCCGACAAAGCGCCCCGGGTGGCGGAGCTGCTGTCCGTCGTTGACCACTTCGTCCGGCGCAGCGTCTGGCTCGTAGGCGGCGACGGCTGGGCATACGACATCGGGGCCGGTGGGTTGGATCACGTGCTCGCCTCGGGTCGCGACGTGAACGTGCTCGTGCTCGACACCGAGGTCTACTCGAACACCGGCGGACAGGCGTCGAAGTCGACGCCGCTCGGGGCGGTGGCGAAGTTCGCCGCTGCCGGCAAGAGGGTCGGCAAGAAGGATCTGGCGCTGCAGGCCATCTCCTACGGCAACGTCTACGTCGCCCAGGTGGCGGCGGGAGCGAACCCGCAGCAGGCGCTGCTCGCCTTCCGCGAGGCGGAGGCCTATCCGGGCCCGTCGCTGATCATCGCCTACAGCTCCTGCATCGCCCACGGGATCGCCATGCAACGCGGGCCCGAGCAGCAGACCAAGGCGGTGCAGTGCGGGCACTGGCCGCTCATCCGCTACAACCCCGCCTTGCGGCCGCTCGGCAAGAACCCGTTCATGCTCGATTCCCTCGAGCCCCGGCTCAAGTTCCACGACTACGCCGACGGCGAGCTCCGCTATCGGTTGCTCGGCCACTCGAACCCCGAGGAGGCGCGGCGGCTCATGAAGCTCGCGCAGCAAAACATCGTGCGGCGCTGGAAGACGTACGTCGAGATGGCGACCCGAGGCGGTTGACGACGAGAGGACGAGACGATGGCGGACCTTCGAACCACGTATATGGGTCTCGAGCTGGCGCACCCGGTGGTCGCGTCGGCGTCGCCGCTCACCAAGGAACTCGACAACTTCAAGCGCCTCGAGGACGCGGGCGCCGCGGCGGTGGTGATGTTCTCGCTGTTCGAGGAGCAGCTCCGTTGGGAGTGGGACGCCATGGTCCACCTGACCGAGACGACCGCGGACAGCTTCGGCGAGGCGCTGAACTACTTCCCGCCCGTCGACCGCTACCGCGTCGGGCCCGACAGCTACCTCGAGCTGATCCGCCGCGCGACGGAGGCGGTGCGCATCCCGGTGATCGGCAGCTTGAACGGCGTCACCCATGAGGGGTGGATCAACTACGCGCGCCAAATCGAGCAGGCCGGGGCGGCGGGCCTGGAGCTGAACATCTACTACATCCCGTCCGGCCTCGAGGAGAGCGGACGCGACGTCGAGCAGCGTTACCTCGACATCCTCAAGGCGGTGAAGGGAACCGTGTCAATCCCGGTGGCCTTGAAGCTGTCCCCCTTCTTCAGCGCGATGGGCCATATGGCGCGCCAGCTCGACGAGGCCGGCGCCAACGCGCTGGTGCTGTTCAACCGCTTCTACCAGCCCGACTTCGATCTCGAGACCCGTCAGGTCGTCCCCAATCTGGAGCTCAGCACGTCCCGCGAGATCCGGCTGCCGCTGCTCTGGATCGCCGTTCTCTACGGCAAGCTGCGCGCCGGGCTGGCGGCGACGACCGGCGTGCACTCGGCGGCGGAGATCGTCAAGTACGTCATGGCAGGCGCGGACGCGGTCATGACCACGTCGGCGCTGCTGACCAACGGCATCCCGTTCATCGGCAAGCTGGTCGCCGAGCTCGGTCAATGGATGGAGGAACGCGAGTATGCGTCGGTCGCGCAGATGCGCGGTTCGATGAGCGAGCAGCGCGTTGCGGATCCGACCGCGTTCCAGCGTGCGAACTACATCCGCATCCTCGAGGGCTATCGCCCGCCGTCCGCCCGCTGAGGCGAGGTCGCCGGCGAACGCAGGCCGTCAGCGTGGCCCGTCGTTCCGTTTCATTCGTCGAGGGCAGCAAGCGCGCTGGTGATGTCGGGATCGCGTTCGGCGCGGGCACGGAGCTCGGGGGCGAGCCGGCATGCCCGTTCGAGGAGCTTGCGACCCTCGGACTCCTTTCGCATGAGGAGCGCTGTCGCGAGGTTGTACGTCGCATAGGCGTTCTTCGGATCCAGCGCGATCGCGCGGCGGCCGGCGGCGATGGCGCGCGCATTGTCTTTCAGGGCGGCGTACGCGCATGCGAGCTGCTGCTGCGCGTAGCTGCTCTTCGGAGCGAGATCGGTCGCGCGCTTGGCCGCTTCGAGCATGTCGGACCAGCGGCCCAGGAACGAGAGCGAGTAGCACAGCGAGTTCCAGAAGTCTTGGTTCAGCGGCACCAACTTCAGCGCCCTTCGCAACGCTGCGACAGCTGCGCGATGATCGTCAGACGCTTGCGATGCCTGCACCTTGTGGACCGCGGCGCGCGCCTTGTCCATCGTCACGTCCCCTCGCTTGGACGCCCGCGCATGGAGGGACTTGCCCAATCTCGTTCTCGGATCGATCAGGAGGGCGATGCGTCGCTCGAACGTGGCCGGCCCGCGCCGCCTCAGCAATTTCTTGAGATGCGATACGGCGTCGCGCACCAGGCCCGACGGTGACCGCGCGAAACGCTCGAAGAGCGCGCGAAGGGGGCCATCCTCGACGCGAAGAAACGCGCGCAGCATGGCGTCGACCGCCTCGGCGGGGAGCGGTTGCGCCGACAAATCAGCGGGGGGACCCGGCACGCGACGGACGTAGCCGTTCAGCGTGATGCGCAAGTCCAAGGTCCGGGCGTGCAAATGCGGCGTCGGCGACGACGTCTTCTTGGGCAACTTCTTGGCGAGCCAGGGGAGACCGATGTCGCGCTGATTGGCGACGTGCCCGACGAGAGCACGTTTCTCCGCCGCGGTCCGAGAGCGCGCGGGGCGATCGCCGAGGTGGAGGGCCAGCGCGAACGCTTCGACGGAGTCGGCCACGTGCGTGAGGCCCCTTCGTCGTGATCGAAAAAGAAGACGTCGTGACGGCCGCTCGTCTCGGCCATCGAAACCAGCCACAGGTCGCCGGATCCGTTGTCGCCCAGCGCCAGGGTGTGGAACATCACCGAGTCGATGCGCCACGTGTGGTTCAGCATGAAGCCGAGCGCGTTCTCGCCATCGGGCAGCTCGTCGCACATCGGGAACATCCGCAGCGCGCCGACGGGGTTCGCGTCGTATTCACCGGCGAAGTCCACGAGCCGCGCGAGCCCCGGCGCGACTGTGAACCCGAGCGCCGCGAGCTGCGCGCTGGCCGACGCGCCCCGCAACCGTCTGCCCCCCAACCCGTCGCCGCCGCCGCGTCGCTTCCCGAGACGTCGCTTGCCGAGCAGCGCGAAGAATTTCTCGTCGAAAAACCGGTCGATCGCGTTCATGCGACGTCGGGGTTCCACCAGGTGGGCCCCTTGCCGGCGATCACTGTGGCCGCTCGCGCCTCCAGCGCCTGCAGATCGCTGGGCGCGAGCGGCGCGAAATCGTGCGCCGCCGCAAAAGCCGCGTCCTGCTCCGCCAGCGTGCTGAGCCCGAGCAGCGCAACGTCCGGATCGTAGGTCAGCGTGTGGCGGATGCAGTCGCTGACGGACAGGCGTTCGTGCGGCCGCGCCGGCGTGCCCGGCGCAAGCGGCTTCCCATAACCGGCGGTGTCCGCGATCAGCATCCCCGCGCCGAAGGTCTTGAAGGAGATCGTGCCGACCCCCAACGCGTGCGCGAGCGGCAACACTTCATCCAGGTAGCGCCTGTGGACGAAAGGTCCGACGGGAAACATCACGGCGTCGCATCGCCCCGAGCGCAGCGCTTCGATCAGCACGTCCGGATGGTGCGACGAAATTCCGCCAAACCGCACTTTGCCGGCGCGCACGCAAGCCGCCAGCGCGTCGAAGCCGCCGCCCGGCGCTGCCAGCGCGCGCCAGTCCTGCATGCGCTTCAGCCCGTGGAAAACGAACAGGTCGACGGCGTCGAGTCCCAACCGCCCGAGGCTGCCGTCGATCTGCGGCGCCACCGGCTTGTCCAGATGATCGATCTTATCGATGACGAACACCTCCTCCCGTAGCCGCCCGTCCAGCGCCGCCCCCACGATGCGCTCCGAGAGTCCGTCCTCGTAGGCGGGCGCGGTGTCCACCACGTTGAGTCCCGCGTCGAGCGCCCGGCGCAGCGTACCCACGCACGCCTCGAACGGGAGCGAGCTGTCGGCCAGATCCCCCGCGCCGATCCTCGTGGCCATGAACCCCGTGCGCCCGATCGCGCGCCGAGGCGCGAACCCGGGTTCTGCATCGGCCGAGCGCGCGGCGATCGACATGCGCCCGAGTCTACGCGGATGTGCAATTTCCTGCGTCGACTTCGGCGATTGGCGGCAGCGAAGCCAGAGGCTGCTCGCCCGCGCGCGTATTCAAGACCGCCGATCAATAATGGGGACGTGTCCAAGGCGTTCACCAAGGAAGATGGACCGGCCGAGGTGCCTGTCTTGCGGCGGCGGGCGCCGCTTCCGGCGGGCGTACCGAACTACGTGACGCCGCGCGGGCTTCAGGCCCTTCGAGACGAGCTGGCCGCGCTGGACCCGGCCGCGCGCGCGGAGGTGACGGGCGCGGCCGCTCAGGAGCGCGCCGCGCGACGGGTCGACCTCGAGCAGCGGATCGCCGGCGCCGTCGTCGCAGCGCCGCCTGCCGATCGCGCGGAGATCCGGTTCGGTGCGCGCGTCCGTATCGCGACCGCAGGGGCCGAGGTCCGCGAGGTCCACATCGTGGGCGTCGACGAGGCGGAGCCGGCAGCGCACGCGATCGCGTTCATCGCCCCGCTGGCGCGCGCGTTGCTCGGCCGCCGTGTCGGTGACACTGTCTCCGTGCGGACGCCCGGCGGCGAAGAGGAGCTGACCGTGCTGGCGGTGGCGTACGGCGATCCGTGAGTCGCTCCGTGCTGTGGCAGCGCATCGACACGGTTGGCGTCGAGTACGCGGACCTGGACTGGGATCCCGTGCGGCTTCAGGGCGAAGTTGTTCTCATCGAGGATGGGACGCCATTCGCGGTCTCATACCGCGTCGAGTGCGACGACGCAGGGCTGACGGCGCGCGCGCATGTGCAGGTGAAGCGAGGCGGCATCCGGGACGATCTGACGCTGACGCGCGGACCGGGCGGTGATTGGAACGCGAATGGGCGGTCGTTGCCCGAGCTCCACGGCATCGCCGACGTGGACCTTTCTGTCACGCCTTCAACGAACACGCCGCCCATCCGACGTCTGAGTCTGGGTGTCGGCCAGGCCGCAGAGGTGACCGCCGCGTGGATCAAGCTTCCGTCGCTCGACGTCGCGCCGCTCCGTCAGGTCTATCGGCGGATGGCGGCGACCACCTACTCATACGAAGCGCCTGACATCCAGTTTCGCGCGACGCTGGAAGTGGACGGCGACGGCGTCGTGCGGAAATACGGCGCGCTTTGGAGACTGGTCGACGGCGGACGTACGTGACCAGCATGGCGGCGCGGTCGGCGCGTTACGCGCACGGCTCGGCATCGTCCGCGCGCTACTTGAAGTCGCCGGCCAGTTCGTTCAGGTACATCTCGAGGTTGGTGTAGCCGACCTTCGAGAGGTTCGTCTTGTTCCCGTCGGACGCATCCGACGGGTTGAGACCGTGGGCCGTTTCCCAGGCGTTCGGAATGCCGTCGTGGTCGGTGTCCCAGTCGGCGGCGCGCGTGGTGGTGGGATAGCTCTCGTAGCCGCCGACGTCGTCCTCGGTGTCGGGCAGGCCCGCGAGCCCCGTCTTGCTCCCCTTGTAGTGGGTGGTGCCGTCGCGGGTCTCTTGAATGACGCGCTTGTCGTGGTCGTCGAGCATCGGCACGTTGGCGCCGACGTTCGCCAGCACGTTCGTGTACGCGTCGCCCGCCGACTGCGTCGT
The DNA here is from genome assembly GCA_035607075.1 of Polyangia bacterium. GTDB lineage: Bacteria > Myxococcota_A > Polyangia > Fen-1088 > Fen-1088 > JADGRB01. The sequence continues at coordinate 865 of DATMZL010001017.1, read as the reverse complement.
GACGTTCTGAGTGAAGAAGGGCGTGGTCACCCACGGGTTGTAGTCGCGCGCGTTCCCGGTCGCCTCGCGGCCCTTGTCCTGGCTCGACTCGTCGAAGTGCCCCGGCATCACGTTGCCGACGAAGTAGTAGTACTGGCCGCCCATGAAGCCGTCGTTCTGCGCGTTCAGCGCATAGAAGAACGTCGAGGCCGGCCCGGGCTTGTAGTAGTTGTTGACGAAGTTGACCTGGTGCGCGCCGCCGTCGGTCGTGCGGTATTGCCAGTTGTAGACGACGTTGTTGCGGATATCGACGGCGCCGTCGTAGTTCAACGTCCCGTGAACGAGCCCGCCCGCCAGGCTCCAGTTGCGGCCCGCGCAGTGGGCGAGCAGGTTGTGGTGGAAGCTCCCGATGTTGCCCGAGATGCTGGCGGCAAATCCGTGCGGCTGCGTCCCCGTGTGATCGGGCGTGCTGTCGTCGTAGTGGTAGGAGTCGTTCAAGCACTCGGAGATCAGCGTCCGCTGCAGCGTGATGTTGTGCGCGCTGCGCGAGCTGAAGGCTTCGTCGATCGTCCAGCTGATCGAACAATGGTCGTAGATGGTGTTGTCGGCGGACGCCATCCCCATCCCGTCCATCGCCGTCATCGAGTAGCCGCCGACCTTGAGGCGGACGAAGCGAATGATCACGTCCGCGCCGCCGGTCATGCCGAACGCGAAGTTGCGGATCGTGATGCCCTTCCCTGGCGCCGTTTGTCCAGCGACCGTCACGACGCTGTTGTTGAGGCTGCCGGTGATGAGCAGCTTCGATTTGAGGGCGATGATGCCGCTGACGTTGAACACGATGGTCCGCGCGCCAGTCATCTCGACGGCAGCGCGCAAGCTGCCGGCG
>DATMZL010001482.1:0-5606 GCA_035607075.1 Polyangia bacterium | reverse complement strand
TACGAGAAGCCGAGCTTTTGAAGCTGCTCGCGGAAGCGGCGGACGTTCTTCTCGGTCGTGATCTTCGGGTGCGTGCCGGTCTTCAGAGCGTACTGCTCGGCCGGCAGTCCGAACGCGTCCCAGCCCATCGGGTGCAGCACGCGGAAGCCCTGCATCCGCTTCCAGCGGGTGATCACGTCGGTCGCGGTGTAGCCCTCGCAGTGGCCGACGTGCAGGCCCGACCCGGACGGGTAGGGGAACATGTCCAGCGCGTAGAACTTCGGCTTCTTCGGATCGGACGGGGTCTTGTGCAGCCCGGCCTCGCGCCAGCGCGCCTGCCATTTGGGCTCTACCGTTTGGTGGTCGTAGGGCATGAGCGGCGAACTATACCCTCCGCGGGCGCCGGCACCCATTTACCCTGCCGCGTATCGGGCTCATCATGGAGGCGTCATGAGAGGCGGGAGATGGTTCGCGGTCGCAGCTTTGGCGCTGACGCTGGGTTGCGGTTCGAGCGCCAAGCATGGTGACGCGTCGCCGGGCGGGTGCGGCGACCAGACCTGCAGCGCCTCGCAGTACTGCATTCACCCGTGCTGCGGCGGCGCGCCGCCCCAGTGCACGCCGCTGCCGGCGAGCGGGCAATGCGACCCAGGAACGCACGCCGGCTGCCTGGCGCCCGGAACCTGCTCGGCGGCGTCATGCTGCCAGGAGGATCCCTGCGTGCCGCCGCCGCCGTATTGCGCGGATCAGCCGCAGGGTACGTGCGTCAACCGCAGCTGCCAGCTGGCGTGCGGCTGACGCACGCGACTCCTAGAACTGCACCGTGATCGTCGGGTTGAACCCGCACGTGTCGATGTCGAACGACACGGTCTGCTTCGTTCGCTTGCCGGCGACAATCGCCGTGACGGTCACGTCGTAGGAGCCCGGCAAGAGCTCGATCGGGTTCGACACCGTTCCGTACTCCTTGTGGAACTGGTACGGCTGGCAGGGCGGCGTCGGTGTCACCGTCTGCAGGTTCAGGTTCATCGAGTTGTCGACGGTGTCGACGATCGGCTTGTTGCGGTTGCCCGTGATGCGCTGGATCTGGATCGCCTCGATCGACGGCAACGGGACGCCGCCCGCCGTCGCGAGCACGCGGGCGCCGGTCATCACCGCCTCGCCGCAGAGCGCGCGCGTGACGTTGGTGGTCGCGCCCGTGATCGGATCGGACACGTAGGTGACGGTGAGCTGACCGACCCGGTTGCGGTCGATCACCTGCGGCCCGAACACGGTCTTGAGATCGCCCTCGGCCAGCGTCTGGCCCGACTGGACCCGCAGCGGCAGCGACGGCAGATCGAACAGCGAGTACTCCGCGCTGTCGACGGTGATCGCGACGTTGTTGATCGTCAGCCCGCAAGTTCCTTTGTTGGCGATCGGGAACGGCTCGCTGGTGGTGCACATACCACTGGTTTGCACGACCGTCGGCGGGAACGCCTGATCGAGGGCGACGTCGATCATCGGCGCCGGCGTGTTCCCGGTGACGGGGATCGTGGTGATCGGCGTGTTCGGATCGTTGCTGTTGATCTGCAGCGTGCAGCTCTTCGCGCCGCCCGAGGTCGGCGTGAAGCGGATGACCACGTCGAGGCAAGCGCCCGGCGCCAGGCTGGCGGGGAACGGACTGCTCACGATGGTGAAGTCGGCGCAGGCCGGGTTGAACGCGACGCTGGTGACCGACAAGGTGCACATGCCGACGTCGCAGATCGTGATGGTCTTCTCCGCCTGCTCGCCGGCGCAGACCGCGCCGAAGTCCGTCGAGCCCGTCGCCGAGATCTTGGGCGGCGGCGCGTTGCCCGACACGTTCACGGTCTTCGTCCCGACGTTCGTGTTGATGGTGATCGTCGCGAACTGCGTGCCCAGCGTCGTCGGCTGGAAGCGGATCGGCACGGAGACGGTCTCGCCGCGCGGAACGACCAGCGGGAACGACACCGTGTTCGCGACCTTGAAGTCGAACGCCGACGACACGATGCTGTTGATGATCAGGTCGCACGAGCCGCTATTGGTGATCGTCAGGTCGAGGTCCTTGAACGACCCCTGGCAGACGTTGCCGAAGTTGCCGCTGTCCGCGATCAGCGTGACCGCGGTGGCCTGGACGCCCGCGGCGCTGGCCGTCAGATCCACGTAGGGCGCCGCCGGATCGTTGCTGGCGATGCGGATGATCGCCTTGTCGTCCGCGCTGCCGGTGGGCGTGTACTGGACGGTGAAGTCGACCTCCGAGTTCGGGCTGATCAGGACCGGCGTCTTCGGATTGGCGAGGACCGTAAACGCGGTCGACCCCATCAGGCGCTGGACGCTGTTCACGATCAGGTCCTTCGTGCCGGTGTTGAACACCTGGATGAGGAGATGGTTCTTCGTCCCCGAGCACGCGCCGCCGAAGTCCAGGCCGTCCTCGGCGTTGACGCTGACCGACGGTCCGGGCGGCACGGCGAACTCGAACACGCCGCGGCCGAAGGTGGAGGCGCGCAGCACGCCCGCCTGGGCGTTCAGCGCGAGGTCATTCACGGGGACGACCGGCAGGTGAATGTCGTCGAGCACCGACCACGTCACGCCGTCGTCGACCGAGCGCAGCACGCCCAGGTCCGTCCCGACGTAGATCGCGCTCGGCACGGGGTTGCCGTCCAGGACGATGGCGTTGTAGGGGACGTCGACCGTCGGCGATATGTCGGTCCAGGCGGTGCCGCCGACCGTCGTCCGGAACACGTGCCCGGTGTTGCCGGGGGAGTTGAAGCCCGTCATCACGGCGAAGATGATCGTCGGATCGTTCGGATCGAACGCGACCCGCGACACGCCGCGGGCGGGGAGATTGCGCGTGATGTTCGTGAACGTCACGCCCGACATCGCGAGGGCGTTGGTGCTGACAAAGACGCCGTTGCTCGAGATGTGCGCCACGTAGTTCCCGTTCGCGCGTGCGACGTCGATCTGGCCGGCGCCCGGCTGGGCGTTGACGATGCGCCAGTTGCTGCCGCCGTCGGTGCTCTGCCAGAGGTTCTGTGAACCGCTGACGTAGACGATGTCCGCGGTGCTGGGATCGGTGCGTAGGGGCGCGAGGTAGCAGCCGGCGTCGCTGCTGGTTCCCCAGGGCGTGACCTCGGTCGGGTAGCTCGCGCCGTCGTTGGTCGACTTGAACATGCGCGTGCAGGGCGCCGGGCTGTAGAAGCCGCCGGTGTTGTACACGGTGGACAGATTGACCGCGTCGTAGGCGACGTCCCAGCCGTCGCCGCCGACGGTGTCGGTCCAGGTCAGGCCGCTGGTCCGGCGCACGACGCCGTTGTCCTGTAGTGTCCCGATCGTCACGCTGGCGGTCGCGTCGTTGCGAACGTCCAGGTTGTAGAACAGCGTCGTCTGGATCCCGCCCGCGTTGACAGTCGCTGGCGCGCCGCCCAGGCCGGTGCCGGTCCAATGACCACCGCCGTCGTCGGACCGCCAGAAGCCGCCGTCGTTACCCGCGAAGACGATCGACGGGCTCATCATCATTGTCGGGGGCAGGAACTTGAACTCGGCGTGGAAGTCGACGTGGATACCGTTGCCGATGTTGCTGAAGTTGTTGCCGGAGTCGGTCGACTTCGCGATGCCGACCGTCCCCATGTAAAGGATGTCGTTCGCGCCGTCGCCCGGCGACACGGAGTCGACGTCCATCTGGATGCTGAAGCCGCCCTGAGAGTTGCCGGGAATGCCGGTGGCGCTACGGGCGGTCCAGTTCGCGCCCTGATCGGTGCTGAGGAACAAACCCACCGGATCCGGCGCGGCTCCGTTGCCGCCCATCGTGACGTAGAGAACCTGGACGCCAGCGGCGTTGGGCGGAGACGTCGCCGGCGCCAGCCGCACGACGACCTTCGACATGCCGCCCCCCGCCAGCGCGGTCTGTACCGCCGGCGTCGTGGCGCTGAGGCGCTGCGTCCAGCTGCCGCCGCCATCGGACGACTGGAAGACGCCGACGCCGTTCTTGCCCGCCCAGAGAATGCGCGCATTCGTGGGCGACGTCGTGTCCAGGACCAGCGATTGGCCATCGCCGAAGCCGTTGGTGCCGCGCGTCCAATCGCGGCCTCCGTTGATCGAGCGGAACAGCCCGTTGCTGGCGGCGAGGTAAAGCGTGTTGCTGTTTGCCGGGTCGACAATGATGGAATTGACGAATTGTCCGCTAAACTGTCCCTGCGCATTGCCGGTGTTTCCGGCGGGGAACCCGGACCCGAGAACTATCCAGCTGCCGCCGCCGTCGACGGACTTGAGGATGCCCTTGGAGATGTTCTGGACGAATCGTCCGCTGGTGCCGACGTAGATCGTCGTCGTGGCGTTCGGATCGATCGCCACCGCGCTCGGCTCGCCGATGCCCAGCGAGACGAACGCGTCGTAGAGCGGCGCCCAGTTCGTACCGCCGTCGATCGTCCGCCACAGGCCGCCGCCCTCTGAGCCTTGGTAGATCAGCTTCGGGTTGTTGGGGTTGATGGCGATGGCCGCGGTGCGGCCGTTGACGAGACCGCTGCCCTGCGCGACCGCGCTCGGGCCGATCGGCGACCAGACGGTGCCGTTCAAGCTGCTCGTGGGGCCGAGCTCCAGCGTGTCGCCGGACATCGGCGCCGTCGGCGCCGTCGGCGCGGGACCGCCGATCTGGCGCGGCGTCACGCGCGAGAGCGAGCGCCATTGCACCATCGCCTTGTCGTAGGCGTCCGCCTCGAGGGGCTTCGATCCGCGCATCGCCCGGCGGCCGTAAAACGCGCGCTCCACGGCCAGCCTCAGGTCGCCCTCGTGCGTTTCGTTCCCCTGGGTCGCTTCCGTCCGGTCACTGTCGCCGGAACCGCGTTCGACGCCTCCAGAGCGCGGCGACCGCGGCAAGTCGATACAACCGGTAACGAACGCCAACCCGCCGCAAAACCCGACCAACCAGACCGACGCGCGGAATCGATTCAACATGATTTACCCCCGAGGCAGCAGTCCACCGAACGCGATTCGACGCCGTCTTATACGCTCGCAGGCAACGTTGCTCAATAACAACCGGAGGCCTAAAAGTGCCAGGGCCGTTACGTTGTAGGGTAAAATCTGCAATTTATGAACGTTGCAACGGCGTCGTAAATGTTCGGAACGTTTGTTGCTCGCGCGGACGTCCGGAAATGCAGGCCTGAATTAACGGCCGTTTTCGCCGGAGCGAACGATGATAAAGTGCGGCGCGATTTTTCAGGACGGGGACAGGAGGCCTGCGATGAGCGCACAGCGAAGATTGATCGGGGCAGCGATGATGCTCGCGATCGGTCTGGCGTACGGCGCTGGATGCAGCAGCGACGCGAAGTCCAAGACCGGCAAGGGGGGCGCAAGCGGGACGGCGGGAGCGTCCGGCAGCGCCGGCGCGGGCGGCTCGGGGACGACGACGGGCACCGGCGGCGGAGACTCCGGCACGGGCACCGGCGGTATGGGCACGGGCGGCACGGGCGCGGGCGGCAACGGCAGCGCCGCCTGTCCGAGCAGCCAGCCGGCGCATTCGTCGGCGTGCTCGTCCAGCATCACTGGCTACTGCTACTTCGCAACGACGATCTGCTCGTGCGATCCTCAGGGCGGTGCGACCGTCGATGGCGGCACGGCGTACACCTGGAACTGTGGAACAG
>DATMZL010000534.1:0-2273 GCA_035607075.1 Polyangia bacterium | reverse complement strand
ACGAAGGCGTAGCCGCCGCCGATCGCCATGGCGAGAGCGCCGACGAGGAGGCAGATGATTCGAGACAGGAGGGTCGCCACGCAGGAAGCTTACACGGCGGCGCCAGACGCCACTGTGCACGTGCCGGGCCGCGGCGCGCGGCGCTCGCATCCGGCTCCGCGTTTGCAGAGCGAGCCCGGCATGACCACGACGCGACAACGACGACAGGGGATCTTCTTTCTGGCGGCGCTCCTCGGCGCCGGCGCCTGCAGCGGCGGCGATTCGACGACGTTTTCGCCGTCGCTCCCGCCCGGAAGCCCGCTCAATCAACTCACGCCTGCGCAGCGAGACACGCTCTGCTCCGAGATCGGCAGCTTCACCGAGAGCTCGGGGGCGGTGGATGCGATAGCGGAGGTGCTGTGTCGCGCCGCTGGCATCTCCGCCGCTCAGACGTCGAACTCGGGGACCGACGCCGAGGCCCGATCGACATGCACGCAGAGGTACGACGCGTGCCGGATGGCGCTCGTCGGCGGATCACAGATGTGCGCGGAATCCGCATGGGCCGCGGCGTCGTGCACGGCCACGGTCGCGGCGCTCGCCGCCTGCCTCAATGATTCGGTTGCAGAGATCGAGTCTGCCGCTCGGACGGTGCCGGCGTGCTCGACGCTCACGCTCGCCGATCTGGGCGCGTTCGGCGGGATCGATCTTCCTTCTCCCCAGACGTGCCAGACCCTCGAGCGAGATTGCCCGGGTGCATCGGGGGGCGGCGGCGAGACGAACGCCTGCACCGCTCCGACGGAAGCAGCGCTTTCGGCGTGGGAGGGCATCTACCAGCTGAGCTCGTACACGGAGAACAAGCTCGCTTGCGACGCGGAGGGCGCGTCGGTGCTCGGGCAAAAACAGGAACCGTACTTCGCAGCGGTCCTCGTATCTGCATTCGGAAAGCCGTACCTGCAGATCGCGTCCTGCACCGATCTCGCGAACTGCGGAACAAAGGTCGCCGCCATTCGAGGGTCTGATCCGTACGGTTACGAGTTCGGGGTCACGCTCCAGTGCGCGAATACCGACGGATCGCTCGGCGGGAGCACCACGTTCTCCGGCGTCCCGAGCGATCACGGCACCTGCGATATGCCCACGCTCCAGGACGCCGCGCTCACGCGCGTGTCACCGACGACGATCCGGATCGACACGCGCACCTACACGGGCGACTCCTACCCGCAGGACGCGCAAGGGATCTGCTGGACCTCGGGCAGCAACGCGTCGACCAGCAGCCCGTGCACTCTGTATGACGTCCTCACCGGTGACTTCGTCGAGGCGCTGCCGCAGTGAGCGACACACGGGCAGCAGTGATCGGACATGATCGGAGACGCGCCGATCACCTCCGATGGACCTCAATCGCGGGTACATCGAGGCGGTGCCGCCAGATGCGGACCGCGGGATAACATGCGGCCCAGATTGAACAGAACCTCAAACGAGCCGTTCGCCCTAGCCGCGGGGAAGCTTCCCACCTGGATCTGGATCGTCGTGCTCGTCCCCGCGGCCTGCGCCGTCGACGATCGCAATCCGGGCGTCGCGGGTACGGCCGCGTGCGACGCGATCGAACAAGGCAACATCGAGCGAAGCGTCGCCTGCAGCGGGATATCGCGGGACGCGCTCACGACGGCTCGCAAAGCGTTCGACCCCTGCACGCTCGTCGCGGCATCGCAAGCGGCGGGCGCGCTCGCAACAGATGAGGCCACCCTCACGGCGTGCCTGAACGATCTTGCGACGGCGGTGTGCGGGGTGGAGACGCCGCGCTGCCGGCAGGCATTGGTGGGAAAGCTGGGGGAGGGCGCGCCCTGCTACCCGCTCGCGAACTGGGAGGAGTGCGCGCCTGGTTACCACTGCATGATGGACTCGTGTCCGGGGACGTGCGTCCGCTACGCGCAGCTGGGCGAAGCGTGCTCCCTCGACAGCAGCCTCGGGCCCGCGTGCGATCCGTCGCTCTATTGCGACGGCAACGCGTCGACTTGCGTCGCGCCGATCGGGCCTCCGACCGTCAACGTCGGCGATTCCTGCTCGCCCTACGGCTGTAACAATCTCGTTTGCAAGGGACCGAACGGACCGCTCTTGGTGAGTGACCCGAACATGCCCGGAACGTGTCAGCCGGCAAGCGCGAACGGTCCCTGCAACTACGCCACCGACTGCATCGGCCGCTGCGTCGGAGCCACGCCGCCGTCGACGCCAGGCGTCTGCATGCCCTGGAGACAGATCGGCGACACGTGCAGGCCCGGCGCAGGCGAGTGCAGCCGCGG
>DATMZL010000951.1:0-3118 GCA_035607075.1 Polyangia bacterium | reverse complement strand
GACGAGAGCCGACGCGTAGCAAGAGAATGCGAAGAAATCTCGGAAGCATCGCTGCGCTCCTCGTGGGCGCTTCCTTTGTCGTTTCGTGCGCGGGCCAAGGTGGCCCGATCGATACGGACGATTCCCCCGGCTTTGCGGGCTCGAAAGGCGGCGCCAACGGCGCCGCGGGCGGTTCCGGTGGGCACGCCGGCACCGGCGGACACGCCGGCACCGGTAGCCCGAGCCAAACTGTCAGCGGCGCGGCGGGGCATCCCGTGAACGGCGGCGCGGGGCAGCCGGCGACGGGCGCGGCCGGACAAACCGGCACTGACAATGTGACACCGCCCGCGACGGGCGCGGCGGGCAGCGGCAGCGTGGCGCCGACGACGGGCGCGGCGGGCAGCGGCAGCGTGGCGCCGCCGACGACGGGCGCGGCGGGGGCACCGCCGACGACGGGCGCGGCGGGCAGCGGCAGTGTGGCGCCGCCGACGACGGGCGCGGCGGGGCAAGCCGGCAGCGGCAACGTTGCACCGCCGACGACGGGTGCGGCAGGGAGCGCGGGTAGCGGCAGCGCGCCTTCACCGACGCCGGGCGCGACGGGCAAGGCGGGCAGCGGCGGCACGGGTACGCCGACCGGCGGAACGACGGGCACGCCGACGATGACGCCAACGGCGACCAGCGCCGGCGCGACGATCGTGCCGCTCTACACGTCCCCTGGCGATTCGTCGTGGAGCGCGGTGATCGCCGCGAAGATGGCGCACCCGAAGGTGGGTGTCGTCGCGATCGTGAACCCGAACAACGGTCCGGGGAGCGGGGTCGACAGCAGCTACGCGAGCGGCATCGCTCGTCTCACTGCGGCCGGCATCAAGGTCATCGGCTACGTTGCGACCGGCTACACGGCCAACAGCGCCGCCAGCGTGAAGGCGGACATCGACCGCTGGAAGAATTTCTATCCGGGACAGCTCAGCGGAATCTTCTTCGACGAGCAGTCGAACCAGGCGAAGGACGTCGCGTACTACCGCGACCTGTCGCAGTACACGAAGGCGCAGGGGCTGCCGTTCACCGTCGGCAATCCGGGGACGGACACCGCGGAGGCGTTCGTCGGCGCGCTCGACATGATGCTGATCTACGAGAGCGCCGGGTTGCCATCCGTCAACGCGATGGCGGGCTGGCACACGAAGTACCCGACGTCTAACTTCGGCATCATTCCGTACGCGGCGAACCTGGACGCCTCGTTCGTGCACAACGCCCGGCAGTACGTCGGGTACGTCTACGTGCAGAACGACAACCTGCCGAATCCGTGGGACAGCCTGCCGGGGTACTTCAGCGACCTACTGGCGGCGCTGGAGTAGCGCGCGAGGAGGACGGCCCCTCACCCTAACCCCCCTAACCCTCTCCCCGCTTCGCGGGGCGAGGGGACCTGATCGTCCTTCGCGGGGCGACCGAATCTGATCTCCCTCTCCCGCTTGCGGGAGAGGGGCGGGGTGAGGGCCAGCCGCCCTCGCTCGCCTCCGCTAGCTGTTGCCCTTGGGCTCTTCGTCGTCGGAGAGGTACGCGAACGTGCGGACCAGGTTCACGATCTGTTCGCGCTGGGCCGGCGTCAGCTCGATGAACTGCACGCCCATGCCGGGGTTGATGTTGTCGTAGCTGCCCGGCCGGTACGGATTCACCCACATCACGCGGCCTTCCAGATTCAGCTGCGGCCCGCCCGGCGGCGTGAAGCTGAGGTTCAGGCGCGTGCCCGGCGGCTCGGGGACGTTGGTGCGGATGAAGATCCCCATCGCGCTGATGTCGGTGATGTACGCGAACAGGAAGTTGTCCGCGCTCTTGTAGTCGACCTCGAGGTCGACGGTGACGCGCTTGTGGACGCGACGGTCCGCGCCGGTGCGGCGTCGTTCCGACGTCACCGTCACGTCTCGCCGCCGCCTGTCTTTGCCTCGTCGACTCACCGTTGTTCGCCTCGTGTATTTGCCAGTCTACTTGATCTCGATCGTTCCGAGTCGAACGCGATCGGAGCCGTCATGGTTGCCCTGCGTCACCTTCAGGCGCTTGCCCTCGCCGCCCGGCCAGAAGCCCATGTAGATTGTGTACGTCCCGGCCGGCGTGGTCATCAGCGGAACGTCCGTCTCGAAGTGGTCGCGGATGTATTCGCCCGGAAGCCAGAAGGTGGTCCCGAACGTCTTGTTCAGCGGATCGTGGTCGCCGATGACGCGCGGCGCGGCGGGGCCGTCGAAGTGCAGGAAGATCTTGTAGCTGCCCGGCACCTTCGCCTTGATGCGGAAGTAGAGGTCCAACGGGATCTTGCCCGGTCGACGCACGCTGGGCGGGAAGTCGGCGCCGATGAGCTCGATCGCGTCGCCGAACGTCGCGGACGTCGTCACCCGCCAGCTCCAGGGCGGCCGCGCGTTCGGATCGCCGCCGGGCGCGCTCCAGACATTCTGCGACAGCGGGTTCTCGTCGCGCTGGCCGGCCGCCAGCTGGTTCGTGATCAGCAAGAACCGCGACGACGACGCGTCGACGACGTAGTAGGGGACGCGCGCCTGCTTGAACGCCGCGTCCAGCGACGCCAGCTCGTCGGTCGGCACCATCGCGAACACGCGCGCCGGATCGCGCAGGAACTGCACCACCCGATCCGCCGACGGCAGATCGACCATCGTCTGCTTGCTGTAGAAGGTCGAGCCGTGTCCTTCGATGTGGTACTTGCCGATCTTCTCGCCCTCGTGCGCGAACTTCGTGTACGACTCGAGCACCGGCTTGAACGACAGGTGCGTCGACAGACGCGGCACCAGGAAGTGCGCCAGGTAGAACGCGAACACGACCGTCATCGCGATCGCGAGCTGCACGCCGTACCGCCCGCCGAACAGAAAAATATCCTCGGCCGCCCGGCGAATCGCGCCGCGTGACGTGGCGGCGGGCGCCGGGGTCTTGCCCAGCGCACGCGCGCGCGCCGCCAGTCCGCCCGCCATCCCGGCCGCCGCGACCAGCCCGCAGACGGTGATCATCGGCGTGATCGAGATCGTGGGCGGCCACTTGACCTTCTCCAGGATGTGGACGGACACCAGCTCCTCGGGCGACAGCGAGAAATCGCGCGCCAGGATCAGCGTCCCGATCGCCATCACCATGCCGGCCACGGGCTCGG
>DATMZL010001176.1:0-7468 GCA_035607075.1 Polyangia bacterium | reverse complement strand
CCAGCAGGAAACGCTTGCCGTCGCTGTCCGTGTGATCGACGAGCGACCAGCGTCCGAGCACGAGCGCGCGCCAGAATTCGACCGCCTGTTCGGGCCGCGCGCGCCGTACCTTGCGGCTGGCGAGCAGGCGGCGAGCAGCTTCGACGATCGCGCCACGCTCGCGGCGCGCTGCCATAGGCTGCTCTGCGTGCAGGAGGCGTCCCTTGCTATCCAGCACCGCGTCCGGCTCTGACGAGCGCAGCGTCCGCCGCAAACGCATGCCGGCTACGATGTGACGCGCCACCCGATCGAGCACCTGCCCGAGCGCCGGCGACGGGCGCGTTCCGGCCGGCTGCGGCGCCGCGATCGAACAACCCCGATCGCCGAAGTCCGCAGCCGACAGGAGAACGAACCCCTCCGAGTCCATGTGCGATCGGTAGGCGGAGTGCGCGATGGGAAGGCGATTGGGACGAATGAGCTTGCAGGGTCGGTCGCGAACGTACGCGGCGTGCGCCTGGTCGAACGTGAGCCGCGCAGCCCCTGCCCGCAGTCCGGCATAGAACGCCGGTTCGCAACCCACGAACGTAGGATCGCCGATCCGTAGTTTGCCCGCGTGCGACAGGTCCCAGAAGAATCCGGACACGCCGAGGCCCCGATCGAGGATCGGATGGGCGGCGCGTACGGCGGCGCGCAGCCAGCTCCGATCGTCGCTCGTCAGATCGTAGGCCGTCTCGATGAAGGCGACGTAGTCACGCTCGGCGGCGCGAGGAGCGCGTTCGAACGTCGCCTCCGACGTTTCCTCGAGCTGCAGTTCCTGCATCGCGCCGCTCACGCTCCGCCTTGAATCGGGCGCGGCTGCAACAGCGCGGCCAGCTCGGCGCGATCGCGACACCCGAGCTTGCGGCTCGCGGACTTCAGCTCCTCGGAGATCGTCGACGGCGCGAGGCCGAGCTCGTACGCGACCAGCTTGACGCTGCCGAGCAGCGCGAACAGGGCGGCCGCGCGACGTTCGTCTTCGGTGAGGGCCGCCGGCTCGCGCACGTGCGGCGCGTTCTTGCGCGCCAGCAGGAAACGCTTGCCGTCGCTGTCCGTGTGATCGACGAGCGACCAGCGTCCGAGCACGAGCGCGCGCCAGAATTCGACCGCCTGTTCGGGCCGCGCGCGCCGTGCCTTGCGGCTGGCGAGCAGGCGGCGAGCGCCTTCGACGATTCCGCCGCGCTCGCGGCGCGCCTTCGCGGGCGCCTCTGCATGCAGGAGCCGCCCCTTGCTGTCCAGAACGGCTTCCGGCGCGACGCCGTCCGTCGGCGACGCGCGCAGCGTCCGCCGCAAGCGCATGCCGGCCACGATATGGCGCGCCACCCGATCGAGCACCTGCCCGAGCGCCGGCGACGCGCGCGTTCCGGCGGGCTGCGGCGCGGCGATCGAACATCCCCGGTCGCCGAAATCGGCCGCCGATATGAGAACGAAGCCCTGCGAGTCCATGTGCGATCTGAACGCTGCGTACGCGCGCGGAAAGCCCTCGGAGCCGACGATGATCTTGGTGGGACGGTTACGGACATAGAGGGCTTGTGCCTGTTCGCTCGTCAGTCGCGCCGCGCCGGCTCGAAAGCCCGCGTGCAGCGCGGGATCACAACCCACGAACGTCGGATCGCCGATTTGATGCTTGCCGGCGTGGGACAGGTCCCAGAAGAACCCCGACGCGCCCAGCCCTCGATCGATGATTGGAAAGGCGGCGTGCACGACAGCGCGCAGCCAGCTCCGATCGTCGCTCGCGAGATCGTAAGCCGTCTCGATGAGCGTGACGTAGTCGCCCTTCGCAGGCGGAGGAGGCGGATCGAACGTCGCCGGCGAAGTTTCCTCGAACTGCAGCTCCTTCACCGCGCGCCTGCGCGGCAGGCGCCGACGAGCTGCGCGCGGGTGGTGATGCCGAGCTTGCCGTAGATCGATCGAAGCTGGTTCGCGACCGTGTGAACTGAGGTCCGTCGGACGCGCGCGATCTCGCGGACGCTCTGCCCGTCGCTGGCGCGCCGGGCCACGTCGCGCTCGGCCCGCGAAAGCGAATCGGGAAGGCGGACGTCCGGCCACGGAAACTCCAGCAGCACGTACTCGTCGCCGGCGATCGCGAAGCGCCGCGCTTCGAGACCCCGCGGCGGCACGAACTCCATCGCGGCTAGGGTAACGCGAATTCTTGCCGGTTTAACGGACCGAATTTTTCGTCATGGCGGCGTTCTACCGAAGAGCGCGATGTTTGCAGCGTAAAGGGAGGCGGAATTGGGCTGCTATTCGCGCGTTGGGTCATGGCTTTTCGTCGGGATGGGGCTGGGGCTGTTCGTGCTCGCCACGGGTTGCGGCTCGTCGCCCGGAGCAGCGAAGGATGCGATGGATGCGATGGATGCGCCGGGCCAACCTGACGGACCCGGCACGGTGGACGGAGGACCCGACGTGGTCACCCCGGGCGATGCGCCGGACGCAAAAGGCGGCGACGCGCCGGACGCGCAAGGCCGCGACACGTCCGCCGACGCCGACGGCGGTGATGCGGGCGCGGGCGACGGTGCGGCAGCCGGCGGCCCCTACTACGACCCGACGGTGGCCAGCGACATCGCGCGGGATACGAGCTTCCTCTACACGGGAACGAACTCGATCCAGACCGGCGTTGTGGCCGGCACCATCGATCCGAGGCGGGTCGCGATCCTGCGCGGCAAGGTGATCGGCCGCGACGGCGTCGCGATCGCGCAAGTTTCCGTCAGCGTGCTCGGACACGCCGAGCTGGGACAGACGCTGACGGGCGCCGACGGCGTGTTCGATCTCGCGGTGAACGGCGGCGGCCCGCTGACGGTTCGCTATCAGAAGAAGGGGCTGCTGTCCGCGCAGCGCGCGACCGCGACACCGTGGCGCGATTACGTCTGGCTGCCCGACGTTGTCCTCAGCCCCTACGACACGGCCGTCACGTCGATCGATCTCGGCGCCGCCGGGATGAAGGTGGCCCGCGGCGGCGCGGTCAGCGACAGTGATGGTGCGCGGCGAGCGACCGTCCTGTTCCCGCAAGGGACGACAGCGACGATGGTGATGGCTGATGGATCATCGAGCGCGCTCGGCACGCTGAACGTGCGCGCCACCGAGTACACCGTGGGCGCGACGGGTCCAGCGGCCATGCCCGCCACGCTGCCGCCCACCAGCGCGTACACCTACGCGGTCGCGCTCACGATCGACGAGGCCGTCGCCGCCGGCGCCCGCCACGTCACGTTCAGTCAGCCGGTGATCCACTACGTCGAAAACTTCCTGCACTTCCCGGTGGGCGGCATCGCCCCCGCCGGCCTCTACGACGAGGATAAGGGCATGTGGGTCCCCTCCGACAACGGCCGCGTCATCGGCGTCCTCGACGTCAGCGGCGGGACGGCCAGCCTCGATCTCGACGGCACCGGTCAGGCCGCCGGCGCGACCGCGCTTGCGGCCCTCGGCATCAGCGACGCCGAACGGCAGCAACTGGCCACGCTGTACACGGCCGGCCAGAGCCTGTGGCGCGTCCCGGTGCCACACTTCTCGGCGCTCGACATCAACTGGCCCTACAAGCCCGAGTGCGATCCGCTGGCGGCCAGCTGCGAGCCCAACCAGCCACGCCCTCTCGCCGGCGACGATCCGCTGGACGACCCCAACGAGCAGTGCGGTTCCGTGATCGGTTGCGAGGACCAGACGCTGGGCGAATCCGTGCCCGTCGTCGGCACCGACTTCAGGCTGCATTATCGAAGCCGGCGCACGCCCGGCCGCAAGGTCGCCTATCGCGTCTCGATCCCGCTCACCGGCGCGACGATCCAACCGACGTTGCGCCGGATCGATCTGGTCGTCGACGTCGCGGGGCAACACTTCGCACAGACCTTCGCCGCCGCCGCCAACCAGACCACGACGTACACCTGGGACGGACACGACGCCTACGGCCGCGTCGTGCGCGGCGAGCGTCCGGTCACCATCCGGATCGGCTACGTGTACAAGGCGATCTATCTCCAGCCCGGCGAGGGCACGTCGCGCGCCTTCGCGGTCCTCGCGCTCGCGGGGTTTCCGATCACTGGCTCGATCGCGCGCCAGGAGATCACGTTCTGGCAGACGTTCACCGATTCGATCGGCCCGTGGGACGCACGCGCCTCGGGCCTGGGCGGATGGACGCTGGACGTCCACCATGCGTACGATCCGTCGGCCGGGTTGCTCATGCTGGGCGACGGCACGCGGCGAACGGCGCACGGTCTGCCCAGCATCATTTCGACCGTCGCAGGCAGCGGCGGCTTCGGCAACGGCGGCGACGACGGGCCCGCGACGTCGGCCGACCTGAGCGTCGCCTACGGGATCGCGGTCGGTCCGGACGGCAGCATCTACATCCCGGACCGCGACTGGTCCCGCCTGCGCCGGGTCGATCCGAACGGCGTCATCACGACAATCGCCGGGTCGCTGACCGCCGGCTCCGGTTTCAGCGGCGACGGCGGCCCCGCCACCTCGGCCAAGCTCAACTTCCCACAGAGCGCCGCCGTGGGCCCCGACGGAAGCGTGTACGTCGCGGACTCGAGCAACAACCGCATCCGGCGCATCACGCGCGACGGAATCATCAACACCGTCGCCGGCAACGGCGACAACAGCGTCAACTTCGCGAACCCGCGCGGCGACGGCGGTCCAGCGATCGCCGCGCCGGTCGACACCCCGAACTGGATCGCGGTCGGGCCCGACGGCAGCATCTACCTATCGGACACCGCCCACCGGCGGGTTCGGCGCGTCGATCCCGACGGGATCATCGACACGGTGGCGGGGACGGGCGCGGCCTGCACCGCGCCGAGCACGTGCGGCGACGGCGGCCAGGCGACCAGCGCGACGCTCTCGCAGCCCTGGGGCGTCGCCGTCGCCGCGGACGGCACCTTGTTCATCGCCGACAACGGCAACCAGCGCGTGCGCCGCGTAGGGATCGACGGGCGCATCAGCACGGTGGCGGGAAACCTGGACGGCAACTTCGCGTTCGACGGCGATGGCGGCCCCGCCACCGACGCGCACTTCGATGACTTGCAGAACGTGTCGGTGGGCCCCGACGGCGCCTTCTACATCGCCGACACGAACCACAACCGCATTCGCCGGGTCGGCACCGAAGGCATCATCACGACCGTCGCCGGCGGCGGCACGTTGCGCTCCGCCGGAGATGGCGGAGCCGCGGTGGGCGCGTACCTCCCGTCGCCCAACCACGCCGTGGTCGCACCCGACGGCGCGCTGCTGATCTGGGGCTCGAACAGCCGCGTCGTCCGCCGCGTGACGCCCGCGCTGCGGGTGGGCACGGGCGGGGACCACGCCGTCGCCGCCGAGAACGGGCGCGACGTCTTCACGTTCGACGCCGTCGGTCGCCACCTCAAGACGCTGGATGCCCTCACCGGCGGGCTTCGCTACCAGTTCGGCTACGGGACCGACGGCTACCTGACTTCGGTCACCGACGGCGCCGGGAACGTCACAAAGATCGAACGGACCGGCGAGACGCCCGCCGCGCTCGTGGCGCCGGGCGGCCAGCGCACGAAGCTGGCCGTCGACGGTAACGCGTGGCTGACAACCATCACGAACCCCGCCAACGAAGGGGTCGTGCTGACCTACGACGATCGCGGGCTGATGAAGACGTTCACCGATCCACTGAGTAACGTGCACACGTTCACGCACGACGCGCTCGGACGCCTCACCAAGGACGCCGATCCCGCGGGCGGCAGCACGACGCTGACGCGCGCCGAACAGGGCGACAACTACAGCGTCACCACGACGTCCGCGCTCGGCCGTACGCACCGCTATCGGCTGGAGCGCCTCGGCGCGGGCGCGATCCGCCGCACCGTCACGGGGACGGACGGCCTCGACACCGTGACGAGCATCGGCGCCGACTACAACCGCAGCTACACCTTCCCCTCGGGGACCACCGGCGCCGTTCAGTACGCGCCCGATCCGCGCTGGGGGTTGATGGCGCCGATCGCGGCGAGCGTGACAATCAAGAGCCCCGCGGGCATTACCCAGACGATCAAAATCGACCGCGCTGTCACGCTCAAGGACAAGACGAACCCGCTCAGCCTGACGGACCTGGTCGACACGATCACCGACAACGGCATGAGCGGCGGCCGGCGCCAGTACACGGCGTCCACGCGGGTGGCGCTGCTGACGACGGCGGCCGGAAGGACCGTCGGCGCGACGCTGGATAGCCTCGGCCGCGTTACGGAGGAGCGAACCCTCGGCTTCACGCCGATCACTTACGCGTACGACGACGCCGGCAACCCCAAGACCGTGAGCGTGGGGACGGGCGCCGACATGCGCGCTCTCTCGTTCGCGTACGATACAGCCGGGTACCTCTCGAAGGTCAGCGACACGACAAGCTGGAGCACGATGTTCGCGTACAACGAAGCCGGCCGCCCGACTCAGCAGACGCTGCCCGGCGGCGCCGTCGCGCAGTTCGCCTACGACGCCTCCGGGAACACGACCGGCGTCACGCCGCCCGGTCGACAGCGGCACGCGCTCGGCTACTCGTCGATCGACCAGTTGTCCTCGTACACGCCGCCCGACCTCGGCGCGGCGGGGACGCGCGCAACCGCGTTCACCTACGACAGCGAAGGCGCGCTCACCGGCGCCGCGCTACCCGGCGGCGAAATGGTGGCCTTCGCGTTCGACACCGCGGGTCGCGCGAGCACGACCACCTTCGGCCGCGGGTCAATCGCGTACGCGTACAGCGCAACGACCGGGCGTCTGGCGTCGATCACCGCGCCAGGCGGAATCGCGATCGGGTACAACTACGATGGCCACCTGCTGACGGGGATCGGTTGGTCGGGTCCAGTCGCCGGCTCCGTGGGCTTCGCCTACGACAACGACTTCCGTCTCGCGGCCGAGACCGTGTCGGGCGGCAACGCGGTGACCTTCACTTACGACGCCGACGGGCGCCTCACCGGCGCGGGCGCGCTCGCGCTCACCCGAGGCACGAACGGCCTCGTGACGGCAGCGGCGCTCGCGAGCCTGGCCGAAACGTTCACGTACAACAGCTTCGCGGAGCTGACCGGACACGCGGTGAAGTACGCCGGCAGCGCGCTGCTCGACGCGACGTACGTCCGGGACGCCGGCGGCCGCATCACGCAGAAGACGGAGACCATCGCCGGCGTGACCGACGTCTACGCCTACACGTATGACGGCGCCGGCCGTCTGAGCGGCGTCGCGAAGAACGGCGACACCGCGACGCCTTACGCGTACGACGGCAACGGAAACCGCATGACAGGGCCCGGAACGATCGCGGCGACCTACGACGCTCAGGATCGCATCGCCACGCGCGCGGGCGCGACGTACGCGTTCGCGGTCACCGGCGAGATCGCCAGCAAGACACTGGGCGGCGCGACGACGACTTACGACTACGATGCCTTCGGCAACCTCGCGGCCGCCACGATCGCCGGCGGTCCCGCGATCGAATATCTGATCGACGGCCGGAACAGGCGGATCGGCAAGAAGGTCGGGG
>DATMZL010001466.1:0-3914 GCA_035607075.1 Polyangia bacterium | reverse complement strand
GCCCGACGGGATGCGCGTGAAGGCGATCAGCTTGTCGTCGGGCGAGAACGACGGGTAGTACTCCTCGGCGTCCAGCGTCGCCGCGCCCGCGACCGGCGTCGCTGTGCCGCCCGCCTTGTTCGCATACGGAACCTCGTACAGATCGGCCGCGCCCTTGTAGAGCCGCCCGTCCTGCGTTCCGCACCCGTTCTGCTGCCCGGGGCTGGGGCACGCGACCGATACGTAGACGATCGAGTTGCCGTCGTGGCTCCAGGTCGGAAAGGCGGCCGCCGGGTTGGGATCGCCCGTGCGCTGCAGGAAACCGAACGCGGTGTTGAGCGTCGGGTTGACCTGCCCGTTCGTGGTCGTCGTCGCCGTCGATTTCAGATCGACCCACGCGAGGCGGCCCGGCTGCCAGTTCGGCGAGTTCTGGCCCCAAGGCATCGTGATGTCCTGGACCTGCGTCGCGATGATCGCGACCTTGTCGGCGTCGCTCCAGTGCGCGGGCGAGAACGTCATCGGCCCGTTCCACGGATACTGCACGAACGTCTTCGTGCCCGTCTGACAATTGTTCCAGTCGGTGCAGGTCGCGCCCGTGTACCCGGGCAGCGCGTTGCCCGTGATCCCGGGTTTGACGCCCGCGAACGCCGCGCCCCACGGCCACGCGTCGACGAACGACACGTAATCTCCGTCGGGCGTTCCCGTGTGGCAGCCGATGCAGTGCGAGCTCTGCGTCTTGCCGTTCTGCAGCGCCACCTGCTGGCTGACGTTGGTGATCTTCAGCGTCGGGATGGTGCTCTCGTTGCCGACGGTGAATCCCATCAGCATCGAATCGTCGACGATGTCCATCGGCACCATGTTCTCGACGCCCGTCTTGCCGGCGGCGGCCGGGTTCGCGGCCCAGAACACCATGCTGCCGCCGGCGCCGACGGGCGCGACCCGGAACTTCACCGACGTCGCGGCGCCCGCCGGCGTCTGTACGGTGACCGTGATGTCGTCGCCCTCGGCGACGTGATGGCCGAGGCCGAACCAGACGTCCTTGGGCATCGTCCACGAATCGCTGTTCGTGTAGGCGACGAGATCGTCCGCCTCCTTGTCGGCGTGGAACGTGATCTTGAGGACGCCCGTCGATCCAGGCACGCGCACGCGCGGGCGCAGCCAGTTGTTGGGGAACAGGGCGCCGTCCTCGGGCTCGGTCACGCATGGACCGGCGGCGCCCGTCGGGGCGCCGAACATGCCGGTGACTTCCTTCCCGACGCCGACGTCGAAGTACGGACCCTTCGAGAAGTCGGGACACAGACCCACGCACGGCGGGGGCAGGTTCGCGTTGCCGCCACCGCCGCCGAAGCCCCCGAGACCGATGCTGCCGGCGTGGCCGGCGCCGACGTTGCCCGCAGAGCCTTCAACCGCGGTCGGGGAGCCCTTGACCCCCGCACAACCGGCGGCGCCTCCGACGGCTGCCGCTATCAAAACGCTCGAAAGGAAAAACCCGAGTCCGCGCAAAGTTAAGATCCTGGATAAGGGTGAATTTGCCTGTAGTGGCGTGAGCATAGCAGGTTCGGCCGATCGCCCGACAAAAAGCCGACATGCAGGGCACTGTGGCGGAATGTAGGAATTCCACCGCACTTGTCCGCCAAGAATTCTTCCAGGCGATGTCGAAGCTTGACCCGTATTTACCATCCTGTTGGACTTGTGCAGGGAAGATGGCCGGCGGTTCGCGCTCCGAGCTCGGATCATCTCGGGGTGACGACGTGAAGCGCCTCGGGCGATATCAGATTATCGGACGTCTCGCGACAGGTGGGATGGCGGAGGTGTATCTCGCGCTGTCCGGTGACGTTCCGGGATTCCGGACGCTGGTCGTCGTCAAAAGAATTCTTCCGCATCTCGCGTCGAACGCGCAGTTCATTCGCATGTTCCTCGACGAGGCGCGCCTGGCGGCGCTGCTCGATCACCCGAACATCGTCCGCATCATCGAGGTCGGGCACGACGGCGAGGACTACTTCCTCGTCATGGAGTTGGTGCAGGGCAAACCGATGTCGGCGGTGCTGCGCAAGGCGGCGCGCGAGCATCGGCCGCCCAGCCCGGCGCTGACGTCGTACCTCATCTCGCAGGCGGCGCATGGCCTCGCCTACGCGCACACGCTGACCGACGGTGAGGGACGGCCGCTGGGCGTCGTCCACCGCGACGTCTCGCCGCAGAACGTGCTGATCTCGTTCGAGGGCGCGGTCAAGATGATCGACTTCGGCGTCGCGCGCGCGTTCGGGCGCGTCGCGCACACCAGCCCGGGTGGCCTCAAGGGCAAGATCGACTACATGTCGCCCGAACAGGCGTCCGCGGAGGAGGTCGATCACCGCGCCGACGTGTTCGCGCTCGGCGTCGTCCTCTGGGAGGCGCTGACCGGGCGCCGGCTGTTCCGGCGTGAGACCGAGCTGGCGACGATGCGCGCGATCGTCGACGACCCTATCCCGCACCCGTCGGAGATCGCGACGACGATCCCGCAGGAGCTGGACGCGATCGTGATGCGCGCGCTGCGCAAGCGAAAGGACGCGCGGTTCGCGAGCGCGCAGGAGATGGCGGTCGCGCTCGAGCGGTTTGCGTTTTCGAACAACGGCTTCTCGCCGATGCAGGTCGCGGCCTACACGAAGTCGCTGTTCTCTGCCGAGTATCTGCAATGGCGGAAGACCGCGACGGCGGCGCTGGACCTGGAGGTCGAGAAGCCGCAGCAGAACGATCAGGCGATGGCGGGCATCGGCGCGGAACCGCCGACGGCCGGGCCGACGATGGCGTTGCGCCCGGGCGTGGCGTGGCAGGAAGGCCGCAGCGAGCTGCGCAGCGCGAGCGGACGCAGCCGCAGCAGCCCCAGCCAGGGCCCCGGCCGCAGCCGCAGTCAGAGCGCGCACAGCATGCAACCCGGCCTCGCGGAGGCGCAGGCGCTGGCGGCGAGCGCCGTCGCGGCCGCGGCGCCGCGACGCGATCGCACGTGGCTGTACGCCGTCGTCGGCGCGCTGCTGGCGATCGCGGGCGGCGGCGCCTTGATGTTGACGCGGCACCAGGAGGCCGCGCAGACCGCGGCGCCTCCCGCCGTCATTCCAGCCGCGGCGCCGTCCGCCGAGATCACCAAGCCGGCGGCACCGAACGTCGAGCCGGCTGTCGCGCGCGCGCCCGCGCCCGCCCCATCACCGGCGCCCGCGGGCACGACCGCCGCCGCCGCGGTGCCCCCGCCTGGAGGCTCGAGCGCGCCCGATTCCGCCACCTGGAAGGCGCTTTCACGCTCGCAGAAAGCCAAGTCGACGAGCGCGCACCGTCACGCCCGCCCGCGTCCGGCCGGCGCCGACGCGACCGACGGCGCCGGTGACAAGGACAAGGCGGCCTCCGCGGCCGCCGAAGCGCAAAAGGCCGACCCCTTCGCCGACTAGCCGCCGAAGTCAATCGGCGGCTTGTCGCCGCAACGCGCGGCGACGGCAGGTCCTAGTTGTAGAAGGATCGCGGCAGTCGTGTTAGCACTTAAGGGACGCCAATGACGACCGTGGAGATACCGGGGATCAAGGACGCCGAGTTCGAGGCGACCGCCGCTGTCGACGGCGGCTCCTTGGTCATGCGCCTGTGGGGCAACGCCGACCTGCGCGTCAACGGACCGCTCGGACCGTTCCTGAACCAGGTCGACGATCAGGCGCGGCGCAACCACATGGGCGAGGTCGTGGCCGACTTTCGCGAGCTGGTGTTCATGAACTCGTCGTGCCTGAAGGAGTTCGTCCGCTGGATCGCCCAGGTCGAGGAGCGCGACGAGCATTACCGCATTCGCTTCCTCAGCGACCCGGCCGCGCAGTGGCAATCCCGCAGCCTCCAGGCGTTGCGCGCATTCGCCCCCAATCTCGTCACGATCGAAATCGCGAAAGCCTGACTCGCCGGCCGACAAGCCGGCCCGATGGCGAAGC
>DATMZL010000580.1:0-3086 GCA_035607075.1 Polyangia bacterium | reverse complement strand
GCTCGCGGACGCGCCGAGCGCCTGGGCCCTGGCGGGCCTCGCCCCGGCGGACGTGATCGCGTTTCCGAAACCGGCACTCGTGGAGGCGGCGTGATGAGCGAAGCGAACGACTGGATGATCTTCGGTCCCAACGTCCGTGGCCGGAACTGCGGCGCCTGCAAGGCGTGCTGCACGCTGGTGCCGGTCGAACTCGCGGACGAATGGAAGCCGCACAACGTCCGCTGCAAGCACCTACGGTCGAGCGGCTGCGGTATCTACGCGAAGCGTCCGGCACCTTGCCGGGCGTGGTCGTGCCGCTGGCTGATGGACGCGAGCACCGCCGCGATCCGACGACCTGATCTGGCGGGCTACGCGATCGACCCGTCGCTCGACACGATCCTGGCGGACGGCGAGCCGATGGAGGTCATCCAGATATGGTGCGATCCGGTCAGGCCGGACGCGCACCGTGATCCGGCGTTGCGCGCGTGGCTCGCGTCGATGGCCGAGCGGTTCGGCATGGTCGCGGTCGTCCGCTGGGGCGCGGGCGACGGCATGGTGCTCGCGCCGCCCGCGTTCAGCGACAACGGCGAGTGGTTCGAGCATCGCGGCGTGATGCGGACCGAGGACGATATGCGCGACCGTCTCGCCGAGGTCGGCGCGCGCTCGATCCAGGACATATTGACCGGGAGGGAAAGCTGACATGAAACCCGTGACGATCCTTCTCGCCGCCGCCGCGCTCGCCGCGTCGGTCGCGACCGCCCAGGCGCAGGCTCCGCATCAGCGGGCCGATGGTCTGTGGGTGTGCCCGAACGATGAGACCCGCATCATCGTCAACGGCGACTGGCGGGTGGTCTGCTACTCGGACGTGCCCTCGATCTCGATGGAGGAATTCAAGAGGCTCCGCGCCCAGAGTGATAGGGCGGAGGCCGAGCGCCGGGAGCGCGAACGGAAGTTCAACCGGGAGTCGGGCGCCTGCAATGAGAAGCGCGTTCCCGGCATGATCTACTACCGCCCGTCCTCTTGCGACGACTGAGGCGCATCCCCTCGCGCTGCCTCCACCCGGCCGGTGAAAAGCGCGAGGGGCCACCCCAGGCGGCCCTCACCCCAAGGGTTCTTGGACCATCCAGCCAACGAAGGGGCGCCCCAGCGGCGCCCCTTTTTTCGTTCGCGGCGCGCCTTACCGCTTCGGCTGCGGCGTCGCCGGAAGGCCCTGATCCGGCCGCGCGGGAGCGGGCGGCAGGCCCTGGTCGGGATGACCATGAACCGGCGGCAGCGGGTAGCCGACCGACAGGGATGGATCGACCACCGTATAGCCGATCACTTGCAGCCCGCCCGCCGCGCTCGCCGCGACGATGGCGACCAGGAACTTCTGCGAGGGCAGGCCGTGATCCGGACGTGGCTGCGAACCGGGCAGGCCCTGATCCGGGTGCGGTTGCGATCCCGGCAATCCTTGATCCGGACGTGGCGGCGCACCGGGCAGGCCCTGGTCCGGACGTGGCGGCGCGCCAGGGAGTGTGTTGTCCACGACCGGCGGCCAGATGCTACCGGGCGGCATCGGGTAGTCCGGCGGGAGCGGCGTCGGCGGCCAGATGCCAACCGGCGGCGGCCAGATGCCGGGCGGCGGCGGCGGCAGGGTGTTGTCGATCACCGGCGGCGCGACGCCGCCCCAGTAGCCCGGCGGCTGGCCGGGCAGGTCGTTGTTCGGTCCGCCGGGCACGACGATGATGCTACCGGCGGGAACGGGAAATGATGCTGGCATTTGGTTCAGGCCTTTCAGGTTGACGATCGGCACGGCAGAGCGGCGGGCATAGCACCGATCCGGCCGCCTGAGGCGGGCCGTAGCGGCGGTGTGGACTCTGGTGGCTATAAGCCCCGCCAGCCGGGCGCCGGAAAGCGCCAGGCCCCGGTCGAGCGGTCAGCGCGGCGGGTGAGATCACGGCGGCCGAAGCAGACACTTCTCGACGATCTTCGTCAGCAGTTCGGTCCGCGCCTCGGCGTTGTGATTGAACACCCACATCATCACGCCCAGGAACATCACGTTGATGATGATCAGCAGCAGGAACGCGGGCGGCAGGACGCGGATCAACCGCTCGCTGATGTTGACCAGCACGCCGCTGGAGGGCGTCGGCGACGGATCGCTCACGTCTCGGGCGGCGTCGGTGGCGGCGGCGTGAAGGTCGCGCCGTCATAGGTCCAGTCGATGCCGGGGATCGGGTCGAGGCCGTCAATCAGGACCGTCAGAAGATCGTCCGGGTTGGCGACCTCGGCGACGCCATCCCAGACGATGACGTTGATCACGACGCCATTGGCGTCGATGACAGCATAGACCGCCATGACAATCCCCTATCCGAAACAATACTCGATGACGCGGCACAGGCCCTGGAAGCCGGCGCCGCCGGCGCGGCTGACGGTCGTCGCGGCCCCGCCCGCTCCGCCGCCGCCGAAGTAGGTGCCGGGGTTGCCGTTGGCGTCCTCCTGCGCCGATTGACCGCCGCCGCTGGCGAACATGGGCGCATGACCACCGGAGCCTGAGATCGCGGCATAAGCCGCGCCGCCGAACAGCAAAGGCCACGAACCGGGCGTGCCAGGGACCATGATATGGCCCCCGGCGGCGGCCGGACTGTTCGCGAGGAACCCGCCGCGGGTCGGCGTTGTCGCGGTGATCCCGTATTCACCGCCGCCGCCGCCGTTGGCCTGCATCGTTCCGCCGGTTCCGGTCGTCGCGAACGTCGTCGCGCCGCCGTCGTTGCCATTGTTCTGACCGGCTGGCGCCGCCGCGCCGCCCGCGCCGATGGCGACCGCCGCCGCGGCGCCGATGTCGGCCTTGCTGTAGAGCCGCATCGCGTAGGCGCCGGACGCGCCACCGGTCGCCGACGAGACGTTGGGCGACGGTTGCCCGAACGCGCCGCCACCGCCGCCGCCGCCGCCCCAGACTTCGACGGTGCAGAACAGCAGCTTCGCGTTCGGCGTATATGTCGCCGAGGTCGTGAACATCTGATGGTCGATCGTCACCCGCGTCGCCGACGTGATCAGCGCGTTGATCGCGGTCCATAGCTGCGTGTCATCCAGCTTGTTCAGCGTGATCCCGGCGCGGGTGACGACGTTGC
>DATMZL010001398.1:0-4532 GCA_035607075.1 Polyangia bacterium | reverse complement strand
CGAGCGCTCGCTGCCGGTCGCGATCGTCTTCCACGTGATCCACGAGGTGCTGGCCGGGATCGGCTACGCCCACGACCGCATGGACACCCAGGGACGGCCGCTGGGCATCGTCCACCGCGACGTGTCCCCGACCAACATCATGATCAGCTTCGAAGGAGAGGTGAAGCTGCTCGACTTCGGCATCGTCAAGGCGACGGAGCGCGTTTCGAAGACGAAGGAAGGCAACGTGAAGGGCAACGTCGGGTACATGTCGCCCGAGCAAGCGCGCGGTCTCGAGGTCACCAACCGGTCCGATCTCTTTTCGCTTGGGCTCGTGATGTTCGAGCTGCTGTCCGGCGAGCCGTTCTACCAGGGCGCGGGCGCGGGCGAGATCCTGTACCAGGCGGCGACGGGACCGACCATCGATCACCTGGCGCGCATCGCCAAGCTGCCGTCGCCGGCGCCGGAGTTCTTGCGCCGTGTGCTCGCGCTGGATCCCGCCGCCCGCTACGCGAACGCGCGCGCCTTCGCGCGCGACATGACCCCGTCGGCGACGATGCTGAAGGGCCAGCTCGCAGAGATGATGCGCGCCCTGTTCGTGCCCTGATCTCGCTGGTCCGCGCTCAGAGGACGCAGCCACTGGCCACGAGGGCCGCGGCGATTGCGGACGCGAGCGCGCCAGCGAAGAAGATTCGGTTGATCGAGATCATGTTGGCCTGCTCGAGCAAGCGTCGGGCCAACAACTACATGCGTGTAAGTGACCGATTATCTGCGGTGATGTCCCCTGCCTCGCAGCAGGGGTCCGACGACTTGTCCGACCCATCGAACAGATCGTCCGCCGAACGCGTGCGATCAGCTGGGCTGCGCCGGCGTCGTCAGCGGGCGGCCGAGCGGGCCGGCTGGCGTCGGGTGCAGCTTCCGGTCCGCTTGCAACGGCAGCGCGACGATGAACGTCGACCCCTGCCCCGGCTTGCTCTCGACCGCCACCGTTCCCCCGAGCGCGTCGATGATCTGCTTGACGATCCACAGACCCAACCCGATGCCGCCGAAGTGGCGACTGGACGCGGCCCGCTCGAAGCGGCCGAAGATCCGTTCATGATCGTGCGGCGCGATCCCCAGGCCCCGATCGCGAATCGTGATGACGGCGCGATCCTTCTGCGCTTCCACGCCGACGTCGATCGGCTTGCAGTCGCCGTACTTGATCGCGTTGGACACCAGGTTGGTGACCACCTGATCGAGCCGGCTCTTGTCCCAGCGTCCGACGACGGGAACCGGCGCCGCGACGTTCAAAGTCGACCCGACGCGCGCGGCCTCGTCGGTGAAGCGCGAACCGACTTCGTTGACGATCTGCGCGAGGTCGACCAGCTCGACGTGCAGCTCCAGCCGCCCCGCGGCGATGCGCGAAACATCCAGCAGCTCGTCGATGAGGCGGTGCAGGCGGGCTGCCTGCGAGTCGATCTTCTCGACCTTCGCCATCAGGCGGGGCGCGCCCGGGGTGCCGTCGCGCCGCGCGATCCGTGACAGGTTCGCGACCTCCAGCTTCAACGACGTCAGCGGCGTGCGCAGCTCGTGCGACGCGACCGACAAGAAGTCGTCGCGCAGGATGATCGCCTTGCGCAGGGCCTCCTCGGCTTGCTTCTGATCGTCGATGTCCGTCGCGGTCGCGATCCAGCCGACGACGGTCCCGTCTGCTTCCCGCTCGGGGGCGGCCCGCGCGATGTGCCAGCGGTAACTGCCGTCGGCGGCGCGCTTGATCCGCACCTGGCGTTCGAAGGGAATGCCGCTGCGCAATCCGGCCTCCCAGTGCGCGCGCGCTTCGGCGCGGTCGTCGGGATGCAGGCACTCCCAGAACGATTCCTCGTGGATGTCCGCCGCCTTCAGACCGCAATAAGCGAGCCCGGGGCGGTTCCAGTAGTTGACGTTTCCCGCGGCGTCGGCCGCCCAGATGCACTCCGGCATCGCGTCGAGCAGCCGCCGGTAACGCTCCTGGCTCTTGCGCTCGAAGGTCTCGCGCTCGCGTTCGTGCAGCAGGCGCTCCTGCTGCTTCAGCTTCTCGCCCCGGATGTAGAGCTCGATGAACACCGCCGCCTTCGAGCGCAAGATGTCGGCGTCGAAGGGCTTGACCAGGTAGTCGACCGCGCCGTGCGAGTAGCCGCGGAACACGTGGACCGCGTCGCGGTTCACGGCGGTGATGAAGATGATCGGGATATGGCGGCTGCGCGGGTGCTGCTTGATGAAGCTGGCGGTCTCGAAGCCGTTCATGTCGGCCATCTGCACGTCGAGCAGGATGAGCGCGAACTCGCGGTGCAAGATCTCGCGCAGCGCCTCGACGCCCGATCGGGCCATGACCAGGTCGTGGCCCAGCGGCGACAGGATCGCTTCCAGCGCCACCAGGTTCGCCGGGTGATCGTCGACGATCAGGATGCTGGCGCGCGGCTCGACCGCTTGGCTTGCATCGAGGGGCCCATTTCGTTGGTCCACGTCGGTCCTCGTTTCCCTTTACTTCACTGCAGGGGAACGCCCTCGCCGTTCCCGGTCCACAGTCGGATGAGGTCGAGCAACTTCCCGGTGTCCACCGGTTTGGGCAGATAGTCGGACGCGCCGGCTTCGAGACACTTGCCGCGATCGTCCTTCAGCGCCTTCGCTGTGATCGCGATGATCGGGATGCCGCGGAACACCGGGTTGGCGCGGATCGCACGCATCGTCTCGTAGCCGTCCATGCCCGGCATCATCACGTCCATCAGCACGACGTCGATCGCCGGATCCTTCGTCAGCGCTTCGATCGCGCCCTGACCGTTCTCCGCGTAGATCACCTCGAGACCGCTCGCCTCCAGCACGCTGGTCATCGCGAAGATGTTGCGGACGTCGTCGTCGACGACCAGCACCTTGCGACCGGCGACTGACTCCTCGCTGCGGCGGTTGGCCGCCAGCACGGCGCGCGACCGTTCGGGCAGGTCGTCCTCGACGCGGTGGAGGAACAGAGCCGTCTCGGCGAGCAGCCGCTCGGGCGAGTGCACCATGCTCTTGAGGATCACCGACTGCGCGACCTTGCGCAGCGCCTCGTCGTCCTCGGGCGTCAGATCCTTTCCCGTGTAGACGATGACCGGCAGCTCGCGCGACGTTTCGCGGGCGCGGACCTTCTCCAGGAACTGGATGCCGTCGTCGCCGGGCAGCACCAGATCGACCACCAGGCAGTCGAAATCCCCGCTGTCGAGCGCTGTCATCGCGTCCTCGGCGGTTTGCACCGCGGTCACCTGGACGTCGTCGCCGGTGCCGACCAGCTCCACGATGCTCTGGCGCTGGTTGTCGTCGTCCTCGACGAGCAGCAGACGGCGCACCGGTCGATCGATGAACGTCGTGATCTGCTCGAAGGCGCCTTCCAGTGCCTCGCGGCTCACCGGTTTCTCGAGGTAGGCGAACGCGCCCAGCGCCGCGCCCCGCCGGCTCACCTCGTCGATCGAGATGACGTGCACGGGAATGTGGCGGGTGGTGGGATTCCGCTTCAGGCGATCGAGCAGCGTCAGCCCGTCCAGGCCGGGCAGCTTGATGTCCAGCGTGATCGCGTCGGGCTGGTACTTGTTCGCGAGGGCTAGCCCCGTGTCGCCGCGGGTGGCGACCAGCACCTTGAAGCCCTTCTCGCGCCCGATCTGCAACATGATGCGCGCGAACGACAGGTCGTCCTCGACGACGAGCAAGACGCGGTCGTCTTCCTCGATGGAGGCGCGATCGTCTTCGATCGGCCGCGAGACGATCGGATCCGGCTCGGCGATCGTCGAGGTGGCGCCCGCGACCTCGACGAAGCGCGGCGGCGGCGGCGCCCAGGCTCTGACCGCCGCCAAGACGTCGTCGCTGACAGGCGGCACGTGGCGCTCGGGCAGGTACAGGGTGAAGACGCTGCCTTTGCCGACCTCGCTCTCGACGTGAATCTCGCCGCCCAGCAGCCGCGCGATCTCGCGCGAGATGGAGAGGCCCAGGCCCGTGCCGCCGTACTTGCGGCTGGTGGTGCCGTCGGCCTGCAGGAACGGCTCGAAGATAAGCTGCTGCTTGTCGCGCGCGATGCCGATGCCCGTGTCCGCGACCGAGAACGCGACCACGGCGCCCTTGTGCAGCGCTTCGTTGGCGAAGCGGGCGTCCGGTTTCGGCCGGTGGACGCGCAACGTGACCGACCCGCGCGCGGTGAACTTCAGCGCGTTGGCGAGCAGGTTCTTGAGGACCTGCTGCAGCCGCTGCGGGTCGGTGTGGACCAGCGTCGGTACATCGACGTCGACGTCGGTCTTGAACGTGAGATCCTTCTGCTCCGCGAGCGGCCGGAACGACCGATCGACGAAGTCCGAGATGTCCGCCAGCGAGACCTCGTGCGGTTCGATCGGCATCTTCTTGGCTTCGACTTTGGAGAGATCGAGGATCTCGTTGATCAGCGTCAGCAGATCGCCGCCGGATGCGTAGATCGTCTTCGCGTACTCGACCTGCTTGTCGGACAGGTTCTTCTCCGGGTTGTCGGACAGCAGCCGGGCGAGGATCAGCAAGCTGTTGAGCGGCGTGCGCAGCTCGTG
>DATMZL010001262.1:0-4764 GCA_035607075.1 Polyangia bacterium | reverse complement strand
CGATGAACGGGTCGGTGACGGGCGCGCCGCAGCGCGGACAGAACGTGTCCTCCAGCTGGACCTCGGCGGCGCATCCTCCGCAGGACATCTACCGCTCCGCCTTTCCGGGTGCGCGCGCCAGCGCGGGGGCGGCGCTGGGCGGATGCACGACCGCGATGACCTCGCGCTTCGGATCGAGGACGGCGCGGGCGACGCGCGTGATATCCGCGGCGGTGACGGCCTTCAGCGCGGCCAGGTTGCGGCGATAGGCGAGCATCGGCAGTCCTCGTGCCTCATCGTTCACCAGCGCGTCGGCGATCGCCATCCCGCCGCGCAGATTTATGGCGCGCGCGCCAATGAGCCGGCGCGCTGCCAGGGCGGCTTCTTCGGGCGTGACCCCCTGTGACGCCACCCGCGCCAGCTCGGCACGCACGGTCGCGACGGCGCCGTCGAGCTGCGCCGGCGCGCAGGTCAGCGAGATCGCGAGGGTGCCGGGCGTTCCCGCCGCCGAGGCGCGCGCGCCGGTCAGACACGGACCCGTCGGGTTGGCGCGAAGCGCGCCCGCCAGCCGCCCCGCCTCGCCGCCGAGAATCTCCGCCAGGACCTCGACGGCGACGCGGTTCGGATCGCTCGCCGGAAACGTCGGGTAGCCGACGACCGCGTGCGAATCGGCGCCGGCGGACGTGCGAAAGACGGTGGTGGGGGGCGGCGGCCCCTCACCCTGGCCCTCTCCCCGCACGGCGGGGAGAGGGGAAGGAGGCACGGCGGGGACAAGGGAAGGCGAAGCGGCGGGCGGAGGAGAAGGCGGAGACGAACCAGCCGTGGCGAGCGGCCCTCCGGGTGCGGGGAACGCTTGCGACACGGCGGCGACGGCGCTGGCGGGATCGACGTCGCCCACGATGGCGACGACCAGGCGCGACAGCGGAAACCGCCGCCGGTAGCGGTCCAGCAGCCCGAGCTTGCTGAGCGTCGACAGCGCCTCGCCGTCGGCGCGGCGCGTTCCGGGCAACAGCGTCTCCTGGAACAAGCCCAGGGCCGCCTGGGGTCCGCCGTCGGACGCCCGGACCTCGGTCCGGCGCCGCAACGCGATCGCGCGCCGGGCGGACTCCACGGCGTCCTCGGGAAACGCCGGATGGGACACGGCGTCCCCGATCAGGCCGACCGCGCGCTCCAGGTTGCGCGCGAAGAAGTCGGCGCGCAGCCCGACCGTGCCGGGCGCCGCGAATCCCTTCAAGCCACCGCCGAGGGCCTGCATTTCTGCCGCGACCTCCGCAGCCGACCGGGTTCGCGTCCCCTGATCCAGCAGCGCCGCGATCAGCGACGCGACCTCATCGTCCACGGCACCGGCCGGGTCCGCCCAGGCCGCCTCGACGGAGACGAGGGGCGCGGTCACGTCTTTGACAACCAGGACGCGAACACCCGCAGGGGTCACGAAGCGGACCGCGTCGCCACCCGCGACCGGAGGTGCAACCCGCCGCGGGACGCCGTCGGGCGCCGCCTTCGCCCTCAACATGGCCTCGAGGCGCGGCTTCAGGACCGCGGGCGCCTCGTCGCGCCCGGCGGGCGGCCCCTGCGGCACCGCGACCGCGAGCACCGGTGCGACCGCGTTCGCGTATTGCCCGGCGATGGTTCGCAGATCGTCTGCGGGGAGCGTTCGTATCTGGTTGAGATAGCTCGTCCGGTCGCGGGCGTCACGCGCAACCGCGTGCGCAAACCCGAGGCGCCGCGCGCGCGCCGCGGGACTGTCGCTCGCCCGCGCGAGATCGCTCTCCAGCACGGCGCGGGCGCGCGCGAGCTCGTCGGCCGTGATGCCGTCGCGCGCGAACCCGAGCATCAGCCCGACGGTCGCCTCCGCCGCCTCGGTGATCCGCTGCGGCGCGGGCGTCACGGCAAACGCCCACAGCCCCCAGCTCCCATCGCGCGAGCGGAAGCTCACCGGGCGAACGGCATCGGCGAGCGGGCGGTTGCGGACCAGCTCGCGCTGCATGCGCGAGCCGTCGCCGCGTGCCAGCACCGCGGCCATCAGGTCGAGAGCGGCCGCCTCCTGCACCCCGACGGCGTGGGCCCGGAAGCCGACGACGATCTCCGGCGCCTGGAAGCCCCCGCTGGTGACCGTCACCGGGGCGGCCGCGTCCTGCGAAGCGCTGCCTTGGTTTCGATCCGGCGACCGGCCGGCCGGCATCGCGGCGAACGCGCGCCGTGCGGCGTCGATAGCCGTCCCGCCGACGTCGCCGACCATGACCACCGTGGCCGCGCGGCCGACGTGCGTCTCCGCGAAGCGCGCCTGCAGCCTGGCCGCAGGGAGCGCTGCGACCGACGCCGCCGTTCCCATCACGGGCCGGCCGTAGCCGTGCCCGCCGAAGGACGCCGCGAACACCGCCTGCGTGGCGCGGCGCCGCGGATCCGCCTCGACGCCCGCGATCTCGTCGAGCGCCTGCTTCCGCGTCCGCTCGATCTCCGCCGGGTCGAAGTTGGGGTTCGCGATCGCGTCGGCGAGCACGTCCAGCCCGAGGTCGACGAACGGCGCGGCGACCACGACCTGGTAGACCGTCTCGTCGAGACCGGTCCAGGCGTCCACGCTGCCCTTGACCGCCTCGATCTCGCGCACGCCGCCGCCCGGCCCCCAACGCTTGCCGCCGCGCAGGACCAGGTGCTCGAACAGGTGCGCTGCGCCGGCGAGCTCCGGAGGATCGTCGGCGGCACCGGCGCCGATCCAGACCTGGATGGCGACCAGCGGCGCGACGTGGCTCTCCTGGATCACGACCTTGACGCCGTTGCCCAGCTCGACCTCGTCGGCGGTCGGCTGACCGAGGGGCCCGTCGACGACGGCCGGGACGGCCGCGCCGGTCGCTTCGCCCCGCGCGGTCTTGCAGCCGCCCGCGAGCGGCGCGGTGGTCAGCGCAAGCAACAAAGCTGGCGCAACGCGGGCGAACGACAGGGAAGTCACCGAACCGGCGGAGCCTACCAGAAGGATCGCGCGGGGAGCCGCCGAGCTTTGCTCGGCGCGTACCATCGCGGGAGGGATCGGGAACCCTTTGAGGGTTCCCGATTCAATCGACGTCGGGCGCGCGGGTGTACTCTGCCCCGAGCATGAAACGCCGGGCGTTCTTGCAGGGGATGGGCAGCGCGGCCGGCGGGCTGGCGATCGCGCCCGCCCTCGGGCTGGCCGCGCCCGCGCGCAACCAGGTCCTCGATCGCCTGCGGGACGCGGGCATCGAGCTCCGATCGCACGCGAGCCTGGTGAGCCTGGCCGCGGCGTACGGTTCGGTGGCGCTCGAGGTCGCGCTGGGCAGCGGACGTCGCAGCCGGGATGCGAGCCGCGAGGGGACGCTGGCGATCGCGGCGGCGCCCGTCGCCGGACGGTCGGACGTCGTCGACGTCGTGTCGACGCTGCGGGGCGGCGCCGCGTCCATGACCGAGCATCTCGTCGCGCTCGATTTCCGCGGCTGGTCGCGGAGCAACTACGTCGTGCTCCCCGGCGCCTGCTACGCGGGCAACCGGTTTCAATCGCGCCGGGCGGCCGCCTACCCTCCCCTCCTGACCGAGCGCGCCGACATCGGTCCGCATATCCCGCCGATCGTCCCGGACATCCCGCACCTCAGCGTCGGCGAGGGCCCGTCATCGGTCAGCATCGAGGCGACGGAGCTCGCGACGCCGGTCGTCGGTATCTTCGTCCCCGGATCGCGTCTCGGCATCATCGTGATGACGGACCTCGAGGCGAGCGAAGGCCGGCGGACGCTCTCCGTCGAGGAGCACAGCGATCGGACCCGCGCGTCGGTCGTCGTCGCAACGCGCGCTCTGTCCGGCGACTACGCAGCCCTCCACTGGCGCAACGTCACGCGCGACGTCCCGACCCGACCCAGCGCCGTCATCCGCCTGGCGCCGCGTGTTCACGTGTTCGAGTGCGCCGACATTCCCGCGCTGTACGCGCGCCTCTTCGCCGTACGCAAGGACATCACGGGGCGGACGGCGCTGGTCAACGAGCTCCCGTTCTCGGCGGCGTTCGCGCGCCACGAGCAGCGCGCCGTCGCGCGCTGGGTCGAGAAGCCGGGGTTCCTCGCCGTCGGCGACCGCACCAGCGCGCATTCGACCTGGCAGACCGGATGGTGCGGCGGCCTCGCGACGACGCTGCCGCTGCTCGCGGCGGGCGGGAAGGTCGCGCGCGAGCGTGCGGCGGCGACGATCGCGTTCGCGCTGGACGGCGGACAGGCGCCGTCGGGGTTCTTTCACGGCGTGTCCGACGGCAAGGCGTGGTCCGAGGACGGCTTCACGTACAAGCACGCGCGCCGCTGGCACCTCGTACGGCGCACCGTCGAGACGCTCACGGCGCTGGTCAAGCAGCTGGCGTTGCTCGAACGCCGGCCGGACCTACGCGCCGGCGCGAAGAGCGAGCGGGGGCCCGAATCGGCGCGGCTGGCCGCGGACGCGCTGGTCAAGCTGTGGGAGCGCTACAAGCAGCTCGGCCAGTTCGTCGACGTCGACAGCGGCGAGTTGATCGTCGGCGGGTCGACGTCAGCGGGACTGACGCCGGCGGCGCTGGCGCTTGCGGCCGCGCAGCTCAAGGAGCCGCGCTACCTACAGGCCGCGCGCGCGATCGGCGACCACTACTACGATCGGTTCGTGCGCGTCGGCCTCACCTGCGGGGGACCGGGCGATGCGCTGCAAGCGCCCGACAGCCAGTCGGCGGCGGCGCTGCTCGACTCGTTCATGACGCTGTACGAAGCGACGCGCGAGCGGGTCTGGATCGATCGCGCCCGCGCGGCGGCGCATCTGCTCGCGAGCTGG
>DATMZL010001334.1:0-2374 GCA_035607075.1 Polyangia bacterium | reverse complement strand
CCGATTCATCTATCGAGAGGGTGGTGGATCGCGGCGGCTTCGTGAGCTCGTGCGCCGTTTCAAGACGCTCTGAGCACTGGCTCTAGACAGACCTGGAGGGAGCTCCCATGTACAAGCGGTCATGCGTGATTGCGTTGGCGTTGACGTTGCTGATCAC
Organism: Polyangia bacterium; assembly: GCA_035607075.1. Lineage (GTDB taxonomy): Bacteria > Myxococcota_A > Polyangia > Fen-1088 > Fen-1088 > JADGRB01. Next base: position 2,217 of record DATMZL010001334.1, on the reverse strand, counting down.
GGCGTTTGGCGGCGCAGCGCAGGCGAGTCACTACGCGCTGGCCGATGTCCCCCGCCTGGTGAAACCCGGCGAGGTGGAAAAACTGAAAAAGGCCAGCGTCACGACCACCGAGGAGCTGTTGGACAAGGCCGCGAAGGCCAAGGATCGGAAGGCGCTCGCGAAGACGACGGGGCTCTCGGCGGCCGACCTTCTGGCCCTCGCGAAACGCTGCGATCTGCTGCGGATCAAAGGGGTTGGCAGCGAGATGGTTCTTTTGCTCGAGGCGGCCGGCGTGAAGAGCACCGCCGATTTGGTAAAGCAGGATGCAGCCAAATTGATGACAGCTGTGACCGACGCGAACAAGACCGCGAAGATCACCGAGAAGCCGCCGACCGAACCACAGCTGGCCGACTGGATCGACCAGGCGAAGAAGCTGCCGCAGGTCGTCGAGGCCAAGTAGCCGGCCCGATGCTTCGGTTTTTCATTCAAATTTGTTAGAGTCGACGACTCGGCATGCCCCCTGTACGTGAATCACTCGCCGTATCGGGATCGTCCGGGCAGATTCCGGCCGGCGCCACCGTCGGCGGGCGCTTTCGTATCGACGGATTGCTGGCGCAGGACACGGTCAGCCAGACCTACCGCGCCACCGACGGCACCCACAGGAGCGCGGCAGCCGTTCGCGTCATCCCGATGCGCGTGCTCGGCGCGTCCGCGGCGCAGCTGGAGACCGACGTCGAGAACGCCAGCGCGCTGGTGCACAAGAACCTCGTCGAGGTTCTGACGGTCGGGCGCGAGGCGGACTTTTTCTTTCTCGCGACCGAGCTGCTCGACGGGCAGACGCTGCGCGAGTTCATCGACGGCAAGAAGCGAGAGGGCCGTACGGTGTCGTTCCGCGGCGCCTGTAACCTGGTGACCCACATCGCCAACGGGCTCGAACGCGCCGCCAGCACGATGCCGCACGGTGGGCTGACCCCGGCCGCCGTGTGGGTGAACAAGGCGGGTCGCGTGAAGGTCGCCGACCTCGGCCTTGCGCGCACGCTTCCGGCGCTGGCGCGGCGGGGTGTTCCGAATGGCGGGCCCGAGCACGCCTACCTGGCGCCCGAGCTGCTGGCGGGCGGGCAACCGTCGCTGCCGGCGGACGCGTACGCGCTGGGGGTCATCCTGTTCGAGGTGCTGACGGGACGGCTGCCGTCGCCGCCGTTGCGCATAGCCGGCTCGGGGACCGACGCGCCGGCGGGGATCGACGGGTTGATCGCCAAGGCTCTGGCGCGCGACCCGGGCTCGCGCTTCCACTCGGCGATGGAGCTCCGGCAGGCGCTGGCGAATCTACAGGCCGGCGTATCGAGCGGCATCTCGTCGGTCGGGCCGGCCCCGGCGGCGCCCGCGGCTCGGCCCGCCGCCACGTTTGCGGCGCAGCGCCAGTCACCGCCGCAGGCTCAGGCGGCGCAGGCGCAAGCGGATACGGCGTGGTCGCAGGCCCACGCGCGCGCGGAAGCTCAAGCGCAAGCTCAGGCAGCGGCCGAAGCCCAGCAGCAAGCAGCCGCAGCAGCGCAGGCCCAGCAGCAAGCGGCGGCGGCCGCTGCGGCCCAGGCGCAGGCGGCGCAACAGCAGCAAGACGCGGCCGCGTCGAATGGCGGGCGCAGCACGTTCGGTCGGTCGTTCAACCTCGCCGAGGTGGCGGGCGGCGCGATCGACGACGCCCAGGAGCGCTGGCTGATCCAGAAGGACCGGCTGGACTTCGGTCCCTTCTCGCTCGCGCAGATCCGCGCGCAGATTCAGCGCGGCGAGATCATCGGCGAGCACATGATCGTCGACAGCGACACCGGCGCCCGCAAGAAGGTGAAGGACTTCGCGCCGCTGCGCGACTTCGCGCGGCACTCGGAGCGGCAAATCGAGCAGAACCGCCGCGCGCACGCCGAGATCAAGCACGAGCGATCGGAGAAGGCGAAGCGCGCTTTGACGGTCACCATCGCCAGCGTTCTGCTGCTGGCGATCTTCGCCGGCGGTGGCTGGTACGTGCTCACGCGCAAGGCTGCGGACAAGACGACGCTGGCCGAACGCAGCGAGGACGCCGAGATCGACGCGTTCCTCAAGGACGTGAAGCTGAGCTTCCAGAAGGCGAGCACGGTCAAGCACGGCGGCGGTCACCGCGGCGGGGGTTCCGTGGCCGGCGACGGCGACTTCAGCAACGACGCGAACTTTGGCGACGCCAGCAAGCACAGCACCGGCGGCGACGAG
>DATMZL010001257.1:0-4288 GCA_035607075.1 Polyangia bacterium | reverse complement strand
GGCTCGCTCGCCGTCACGGCGACAGCGAGCGCGTCCGCGGCCCCGACCGAAGCGACCGGCTTCGTCACGCTGACGAACGGAGCGACGACCCGCCGTATCCCCTTCTGGTTCTACGTGGAGGACCCCAAGCTCGGCACCGAGCCGCACGGTGTCCTCACGCGGACGGGGACATATACCGGCACCACCCGCGGCAAGCCCTCGATCGTCTCCGGGTACCGCTACCCGGACATGCCGAGCGGCCTCCAAGGACGTCCGACCGGGCCTGAGCAGGTCTACCGCGTCACGCTGACGCGGCCGGTGGCGAACTTCGGGGTGGCCGTGCTGAGCGCGAGGAACGCGCCGCTCGCCCAGCCTCGCGTCGTGATCGCCGACAACGAGAACCATCTCACCGGGTATGCCGGCCTTCCGCTGGCGATCAACCCGTACGTCGACTCCTTCGGCGCACCCCGACCCGTTGCCGGGGCGGTCCGCCCGGGAGCGGGAACGTACGACGTCGTCTTCGACACCACCGCGGGCGCACGAACCGGCCCGTACACGTTCCGCTTCTGGGTGAACGACGTCACGCCGCCGAGCGTCAGGCTTCTGACGCCTGCACCGAGGCGCACCGCCGGGCTCCAGCTCACCGTGGCCGACGCGGGCGCAGGCGTCGATCCACGTTCGCTGACGGCGACGATCGACGGCAAGTCGGTCGGCGTTTCCTTCACCCGCGGCCGGGCGACGATCCGCCTGGGCGTCGTCGCTCCCGGCAGGCACAGGCTCGTCTTCAGCGCCTCCGACTACCAGGAGCTGAAGAACATGGAGAACGTGCCGCGGATCCTGCCGAACACCACCACCTTCACGGCGGCGTTCCGCGTCCGCTGACCGCTAGTGGCGGTCGTGCTCCTCGATCGTGGGGAGCCGCTCGAGGTCGCGCTGGACGCTCGCCGCGAATTCGTCGCTCTCGTCGCGCAGGAGCCGAAGCTGCGCCTTCTGCCGGGCGCGCGCCCGCTTCTGCCGCGCACGGCTGCCGGCGTGCTCCGAGAGGCGCGGCCATTCGGCGGCCACCAGCACGACCACAGCCAGCGCGAGCAAGGCGATGAAGAGCCAGCTCACGATTCAGACTCTAGACGATCACGGCCGGCCCTCGCCCCAGCCGACCGGCACCTGCTAGGCGGTGCCGCTGACCGCCTCGTCTTCGAGATCGCGGTGCTCGAGCTTGGCCTCGAATGACCGCCGGAGATCCTCACCGGAGACCTCGAGGTCGTAACGCGGCCGCCGCGGCTCGATCTTGACGATCCTCACCTCGGAGTCGTGCATGCCGTGGCAACGGGCATACGCCTCCGCCTCCGTCAAAGGACGCAGCCGCTGCTTGCGCATCATGCGGCGATCCTAACCCCGAGGGGCTGGACGAGCCAACCAAAAACACAGGATCGCGAGCGGGATCTCGCCGATCACGGCGAACGCGATCGCGAGCCAGCGCTCGTTCGGGTCGGCCGCGGTGACGACGTCGAACCACGCGTCCGCGAGCAGCAGCGCTCCGGTCGCAGCGGCGAAGCTCCCCAGCACGGGCCTGCCGGTGAGCAGCGCGAACGCCGTTCCGAGCAATGCGGCGGCGAGGACGACGTCGAAGCCTGCCCAGGCGAAATCCCAGTGGTGTGCGACGTGCCGGGACGGGAGCGAATAGCCGAGCCAGAGCGCCCACGGCAGGAGACCCAGTCCGAGAACGGCGAACAGCACGCCCGCCCAGCGGTGTCTCAACTCCGGAGCTTGGGCAGCTGCCCCTCGATCCTGAGAGCGGCAAGACCGACCCGCGGGAGGCCGAGCTTCCGCTCGTACACGAGGTACCGCGGTTCCCAGCGCGGCCCGAACTTCGCGTTGAAGTGATGCAGGCTCTCGATCTGGAAGAACGGGTTGAGGAGCGAGACCACGCGTCCGAGCGCGCGCTCGACACTGCCGTGCGGGCGTTGGAGCCAGCGGGCGAAGGCAGCGAAGTTGAGCGACACCTCCTCCACCCCGCGCTCGCGTAAGAGCTCGACCGCCCGGACGATGACGAACTCCATCAGGCCGTTGGGGGTGCCGTGGTCCCGCCGCATGAACGAGAGGGAGACGGCCGGGCGGCCGAAGCTGGGCACGAAGTGGATGAACGCCCGGACGCGGCCCTCCCCGTCGCGCGCGGCGACGATCGTGCTGCCCTCGTGATGCGCGCCGCGGAGCGAATCCATCGCCATGGTGAAGCCCCGCTCGGGCGCGCCGTCGCGCCACACGGCCGAGACGTGCTCCAGCTCGTCGAGCACCTCAGCATCGAGCTCGTCGTACCTCCGCAGCTCGGCGGTGTATCCGGCGGCCTCGGCACGACTCACCGACTGCCTGACCTTCCGGATCCAGCGGCCGTCGAGGGAGAACGACGCCGTGTCGACGATCGCTTCGTCGCCGAGGTAGAGGGCACGCAGACCCGCGCTGCGGAACAGAGGCAAGAGGCTGCTGCTCGCCCCGAGCACCGCGATCCGTAGGCCGCGGACCTCCGCGAACGCGCAGGCGTCGCGTACGAGCCCGGATAGCGCCGAATGTTCGCCGACCGGGTCGCCGGCTATGAGCATCACCCCGTTCGCCACCCGGTAGCCGAGGAACGCGCTGCGATCGGCGTTGAAGTGGTAGTGCGCGTCCCGGCGGAGCTTGAAGAACGCGAGCGTGTCGTGACCGTGAGCGCGGACGAGCTCTGTTGCCGCGCGGCGCTCTCGCGAGCCCGGCAGGTCGCGCGGCGGCCCGAGCGGGCGGAAGATCAGATACGTGAGCACCACGACAGCCAGGACGCCGATTGCGCCCGCCGCGATCGGCGTCCACGCGAGCTCATCGTCGACCTGGAACGAGGCCGTCTCCCAGGCCAGAAAGCTCGCCGACCCGGCGGCGAGGAGACCGAGCGCGATCAGCGCCGGTGATGCCGGCGCGAGCGGCCGGTGACGGACGTAGAACGCGTCGCGGCCCCACCAGAGCAACCCCGCGGCGGCCCAGCTGAGCAGCGCCTCCTCGAAGTCGAGTCCCTTGAGCAGCGCCACCGCGCCAAGAACGACCATCAGGCCGAGCCCCAGCCGCCACGCGCGGTGCCGCCGGGCGCGCAGGTAGAAGGCGACGACGATCAGAGCGATCGAGAGCGGCACCGCCAGCGTGTGGAAGATCGGCACAACCTCCATCGGCTCGAGCTGGAGCAGCAGGTGGTGGCGCCAGGCGATGTTCGGCGTCAGTGCGGACGCCAAGTTGACCAGCCCGACCGCGAACGCGATCGCCGCGGCGAAGGCCGGTAGGCCGAAACGATGGCGATGGCCGCGAATCACGTGAGATTCGGCGCGGCCTGCCGGCGTGCCGTGATCACGAGAGTACCGCAGAGGCCGGTCTACCGACGTCGAACGATCCGCCCGAGAGGCGGGTACCAATCCCCCGGCATGCTTGCGGCAGGGGGGGTTCGCCGCAGCCGCCACAGGCACCCGCCTACTGCGAACTATCCTCGTTTTTGGCCGAATGGGAAGGGGAGAACCGCCCGTACCCCGGTCCCAGGCGGGTTTGCGATCCGCCGGGAGGGGCATTGGTCCGGAGAAATCGGTCATCGGCAAGGAGCTGTGACATGACCAAGAAGGTCCAGCAGGTGATGACATCGCAGCCGCAGAGCGTCCGGCGTACGACGACGGTTCGTTCGGCGGCGGAAATAATGGAACGCGAGGACGTCGGATCGCTGCCGGTCGTCGAAGACGGAGGGGTTCTGATGGGCATCGTCACCGACCTCGACATCGTCGTGCGAGTCGTCGCAGCCGGCCGAAACGTCGACGAGGTCAGTGTCGGTGAGATCCTCACTGAGCACCCGGTGCTCGTGTTTCCGGACGAGTCGCTCGACCACGCGATGGAGCTCATGGCGAAGCACCAGATTCGCCGGCTTCCGGTCGTCTACGACACTCAGCTGGTCGGAATGCTCACCCAGGCCGACATCGCGCAGGAGGCGAAGGACAAGCAGGCGGGTCACGTGCTCGAGGCGATCTCGCAGCACGAATAGAGAACTCCGCCAGAGCAGAGCGTTTCCACCAGACCGCCGCCGAGTTCGCTGAGGCGCGGCCATTCGACGGGTGAGCGGTACGAGATCCGGTACAAAGAAGAGGGCGCCTCACGGGGCGCCCTCTCACTTTCGGCACATTTGCAGGAGGTTCGTAGCTCCCCGGGTTGGACTCGAACCAACAACCCTCCGGTTAACAGCCGGATGCTCTGCCAATTGAGCTACCGGGGATCGGTCGCCGAAAATGGCTTCGGCATGGTAGCGGAGCCCTTC
>DATMZL010001283.1:0-2370 GCA_035607075.1 Polyangia bacterium | reverse complement strand
TCGATGAGGCCTCCGACGTAGTGACCAACGTGCGTGTAGCCATGGTCCTGCAGCGCGCGGATGGCGGCGGTGCTGGCGCGGCAGTCGAGGTTGGAGCAGTAGACGACGATGTCCTCGTCCTTACCGAGGGCCGCAAACATCTCCGCAGCCTTGTCGAAGTGAAGCGAGCCGGGGATGTGCTTGGCGCGAAAGGCCCAGGCGCTGATGGCCATGACCAGCTTGAAGCGGTCGCCGCGCGCCAGCTTCTCTTGCAGCTGTTGGCGGCTGACGTCCACGACAGGCGGGCGTGGTCCAGGTGCGGCATCCGTATGCTGGTTCATGACTGGCGCCACTTGCGGCAGCGACAGCGTAGCACCTTGCGGGGACGTCCATCCCACTCGGCTGCTGACGACGCCTGTCGGCTCGCCGTCGTGCTTGTGCACGCGCGAAATAGTGCACGCGCGAAATAGTGAGCCGCACGAATCGCCAGACCTTGATCTGTCACTCGAACGGCACCACCGGCGCCTCTGGATCGCCTCCGTCGTCTTTGAAAGGTGGGTAGTCCGCCACCGCTCGCCGCATCTTGCCGAAGTCCTGCGTCTGGGGGAACAGTCGTGCGGCAGCGAATGGAGTACGAGCTGAAGTTCGGCGCGGGGTTCTGAGCGGCTTGTTTCTCGACGACCGTCGGTCATTACCTGATCGCGTCGCCGCAGGCCGGATTGGTGTTGTCTTGTTCGCCGTCGCAGCACAAGAATCACGTCACCATGTCGCTGGTCGCAAGCGGAACGGTCGTCCTGGTCGTCGACGACGATTCGGATCTCAGGGACTGCATCGCGGACGTTCTGATGATGGAAGGCTACGACGCACGTCCGTTACGATCGGCAGACTCAGCGTGGACGGAGGTGGTCGCCGGGACGCAGCCAGCCGCAATCATCCTGGACCAGTGGATCGCGGGAATGAGCAGCCGCGAGTTCGTCCGGCGGCTGCGCGCCTCGCCGTTTGCGGACGTCCCGGTATTGATGCTCTCGGGATCGCCTGCCGCTCGGAACTTCGGAACGGATCTCGATGCCGTCTTACGAAAGCCGGTCGAGAGTACGACGCTGGTGCGCGCGGTCGACAAATTGATTGGACCCAAGCGAAGCGCGCGAACGTTCGCCGAGACAGCAGATTTTCCGATGCGACAGGTCGCCTAGCCGGTCGGCGGCGACGGGTGCCGGGCGAGCATCGCGTTGCTTTCGTTGGTGACCCAGGATCGCCGCAATTTGGGCGAACCGCCGGTTGTCCTGCACAATCCCGATGATGTCGATCGTCCTTCGTCCTATCAGCGCCGCTTCGGGCGAGGCGCTCCGTGCCGGTCAAATCCCCGAAGACGTACGCGTGGCCGCGGACTATCCAACCGAGTTCTCCGCCGGCGTCGGCCAGCACGCGGGAGGAGACGGCGCGCTCGGTCCGTTCTTCATGCATCGCACGGAGGACGACATGGTCGTCGGCGAGATCGGCGGCGGTTTCATCAAGCCGGGCATTGTCGAGATTGGCTACGCCGTCGTGACGTCCTGCTGGGGCTGCGGCTACGCGACCGAGGCCGTACGCGCCTTTCTCGACCGCGCGCGTGCGGTTCCCGGCATCGATCGCGTCATCGGCCACACACCACTCGATCGGCCCGCGAGTGGACGTGTTCTCGAAAAAGCGGGCTTCAACAAGGTCGGCGAGGAGGAAGACGAACACGACGGCAAGCGCATCCGCGTCAGTCGCTGGGAGTTCACACCGCACCAGTGAGTTACCGCATGACGAAGCACCCGCGCGTCGAGCCCCGGCCGGCCGCCTGCTATCGTTCGCCGCCGTGGTCCCGCTCTCCGTCCTCGATCTCGCGCCCATCGTCGAAGGGGGTGACGCCGCGCGCGCGCTCGCAAACTCCGTCGATCTCGCGCGGCACGCGGAGCGCTGGGGCTACCGCCGCTTCTGGCTCGCCGAGCACCACAACATGCCGGGCATCGCCAGCGCCGCGACGTCGGTCGCGATCGCTCACGTCGCAGCCGGCACGTCGACGATCCGCGTGGGCGCGGGCGGGATCATGCTCCCCAACCATGCGCCGCTGGTCATCGCCGAGCAGTTCGGCACGCTCGACGCGCTTCACCCCGGGCGGATCGACCTCGGGCTGGGGCGCGCGCCCGGGACGGATGGGGCCACCGCCCACGCCCTCCGCCGCACGCTCGTGGGCGACGTCGACCGCTTCCCCGAGGATGTCGTCGAGCTGCTGGGCTACTTCCGCGAGCCGGAGCCGGGTCAGCGGGTGCGCGCCTTCCCGGGCGCCGGCGCCGCAGTCGAGGTCTGGATCCTCGGGTCCAGCTTGTTTGGCGCCGAGCTCGCCGCCGCCCTGGGCCTTCCCTTCGC
>DATMZL010000582.1:0-4607 GCA_035607075.1 Polyangia bacterium | reverse complement strand
GCAGTCTCCCGGGCGCGGCCGTGCTCCTCAGCATCGGCCTCGCTTGCACCGGAAAGATTGGCGGGCCGGGTGGTGGGGCGGTGAGCGGAGGTCCTACACCCGCCGACAAGATGAACCAGGCGACGAATCCCGATCTGTTCGCGGTCGCCTCGAAATACTTCCCGAGTACGGACGCGACAGCGCCCGCCAAACGGATGGTGCGCCTCACGCGCGCGCAGCTCGACCTGACGACGAAGACGTTGCTGCCCGCGCACGTGACGACGACGGCGATGACGACGCTGCCGCCCGATCCGTTGCAGACCAACTACGAGTACGCCGCGAACCTCGCGTTCACGCCGGCCAACTTCACGCCCTACACGAAATGGGTCGAAGGGATCACGACCAGCGTTCGTGCCAACCCGGCCAGCGTCATCGACTGCACCGCCAGCGGCAATTCGACCGCCTGCCTGCAGACCGCGGCCAAGACGTTCGTCGGGCGCGCGTTCCGCGGAACGCTGTCGGACGCGCAGCTCGCGCGCTACGCCGACATGCTCACGACCGGCGTCAGCCAGGTGGGCCTGCCCGACGCGGTCGCGGATCTGGTCGACGTGACGCTGAACTCGCCGAACTACGTCTACCGCGACGAGGTGATGACCGACGCGTCGTCCGTCCTGTTGCCCGCGCAGCGGTTGCAGAACCTCAGCTACACGCTGGCCGACGCGCCGCCCGAGACCGTGGGCCTGTCGTCCGCCAACCCGGGCGCCGGCCTCGGGACGGCGACCGATCTCGCGGCGACGGTCGACAAGGTGCTCGCGACGCCCGAGGCGCGCGCGAAGCTGATGCGCTTCTTCATCTCGTGGCTGGAGGTGCGCGAGCCAACCGAGTTCACGATCGCGCCGACGGTGTTCCCCGAGTTCACGCCGGCGCTGGCCGCCGCGATGGTGGACGAAGCGAAAGCGTTCCTGAACGCGCAGCTCACGAAGGCGGCGCCCACGCTGAAGGACGTCACGCAGTCCACGCAGTCGTTCGTGTCGGACGCGCTCGCGTCGATCTACGGCGTCGCCGCAGGTGGCACCAGCACGCTGACGTCGCTGGATCCGAAGCAGCGCCTCGGAATCTTCACGCTACCCGGCGTGATCACGTCGCACTCGGGGCCCGACACGACGCGCCTCGTGAAGCGGGGCGTGTTCTTCACGCGCAAGGTGATGTGCATGCCGCTCGGCCAGCCGCCCCAGGGCGTCAACACCGCGATCCCCGCCGACGCGACCGGCACCGAGCGGCAGAAGGTCGAGGCCGTCACCCGGACCGGCGCGTGCCCGGCCTGCCACCAGGTCATCAACCCGTTCGGCTTCATGCAGGAGAACTTCGATCCGCTCGGGCGCTGGCGCACGCTGGACAACGGACTGCCCGTCGACGCCAGCATCTCGGTCGACTTCCTCGACGAAGGACCGTTCAGCGCCAGCAACCCGGTGGACGCCCTCAAAGGCTTCACGGGCTCGCTGCGCTTCAAGCAGTGCTTCGTCCGCCAGATGTTCCGCTTCTACACGGGCCGCGACGAGGGCGCGGCCGACGATCCCGTGCTGCGGCAGATGTTCTTCGGGTTCGCCAACAACGACGAGCAAGCGATCGTGCAGCTGCTGCGCGTGCTCGCCACCTCGACAAGCTTTTCTCAGCGATCGGAGACGCCATGACCATGACCCGCAGGGATCTCAAGCAAGGAATCACCCGGCGCGACTTGATCAAGCGCTTCGGGTTCGTGGCGTTCCTGCTGACGCCCGTCGCGCGCGCGATGGGGTACCTGGCGGGCGGCACGTTCGTGGGTGCGCCCCGCTTCCTGATGTTCTTCAAGGGCGGATCGTTCTATCCCGCGTCGACGAACCCGTCGGCGATCACGAGCCTGGCGGGGACGCCGCTCGCGCCGCTGCAGTCGTACAGCTCCGATCTCATCCTGTTCAAGAGCATGAACATCCACGGCGGCTCGCCCAAGACCGACGGCTACCAGGAGGAGCACGCCGCCGGCCTGCTCGGCTGCACGACCGGGAACTCGTACCACTACTCGAAGAACGATTCGTACTACGCGTACACGGACTTCGAGTCGATCGACATCGCGATCGCGAACCACTACGCGGCGACGCCGGCGACGGCGAACCTGCCGTTCGCGAGCTTGCACGTCGGCGCGGGCGCGCACTCGGACGCCGATAGCGTCGGTCTCGGCCAGCGCTACATCTCGTGGCGCGCGCGCCAGGCGGGTGACGCCCAGTACGGCAACGCGATCGAGCCGATCCAGGACGCGGGCCAGGTCTACGACATGCTGATGGAGCGCGTGAACCTGCTCTGCTCGGGTTCCAGCAACCAGCCGGCGACCGACACGACGAAGCTGCGCGCGACGCTGAACCGGAAGAAGAGCCTGATCGACTTCCGGCTGGCCGACATCGACGAGGCGAAGCGGGTCCTGGGCATGGACTCGGCGGCCTCGCACCAGCTGGACGGCCTGGTCGACGGGTGGCGCGAGGTCGAGAAGACGAACAACGCGGAGATCGCCGGGCTGGACAGCGGGGGCACGGGCGGCGGGGGCGGTGGAAGCACCACCCCCTGCCCGACGGGAACGCGCCCGACCGGCAACGGCACCAAGCAGCTGAACTGCGACACCCTGTCGCCCATTCACGATCAGATGATCGGCCTCATCAAGCTGGCGTTCGAGTGGGACCTGACCCGCGTCGTCGCGTACACCCTGTCCGGCGCGTCGAGCGGCCAGTCGATGCCCAGCCGCGGCGTCACCAAGGCGCACCACACGCTGGAGCACAGCAACGACGTCAACGGCCTGTTCACGATGGGCACGTTCTACGCAGAGAAGTTCGCGGGCCTGCTCGCGGCGCTGAAGGGCATCAACGACGGCAACGGCCAGACCGCGCTCTACAACAGCGCCGTGATCCTGGGGATGGAGTGCTGGAGCAACAGCTCCAGCGGCCACTACCTGACCGACATCCCGTTCATCTTGGCCGGCCAGGGCGCGGGCAAGTGGCAGACGGGACGCATCGTCGACGCGCAGAAGCGCAACAACAACGACCTGCTCATCTCCGTTCAGAACGCCTGCGGCATCGCCTCGAACACGTTCGGCCTGGCGAGCTTGTGCAAGGGGCCGATCGTCTGAAGCGCGGTCAAGGCGCGAACATATCGGTGAGATCGTTCGCGCTCGCCACTGTCGGCAACACGGGCAAGTCGAGCAGCTCCTCGACCGTTTTCAGCAGCGAGCTGTGCGTGTAGGCGACGGTGCTCGCGTAGCTTTGTTGGACGTCTGGTCCGACCGCGATGAAAGGTAGCGTCGCGGTGTGATTGCCCTCTTCCCAGGTGATGAAGATGATGCCGCCGTTCGCGTTCACGAAATCGATCAGCGGCGGAAGGTTCGCCGCCAACCAGTCATCGCCGGCGCGCGTGCGGTTCGAATCGGGGCAGCCGGTCGAGCCGTGCATGTCGTTGCACAGGTTGGGCGAGATGAAGCTGTACGCGGTTACATCGTTGTTCGCGAGATCGGACGCGAGCGTGGCGAGATCGCGGTGGTGGGCTGCGCACGCCGCGTTGTCTTTCGAGGGCGGACTGCCGGAGATGTCCTGGAAGAACACGAACGGGTTGTGTCGCGGACGATAGAAGCCGGCGCCCTCGAGCGGACACGCGCCGGTCGCGTCGCTGATTCCCTCCTGGTACGTCATCCAGTCGAGGCCCGCGGCGGTCATCTGCGCCACCAAATGGTCGCGGCTGGCGGTGCTGTTGTGCGTGGACGGCCGGTCATCCGTCGTGAACGTGCGATCAGCGAACGCGTTGGTGCCGGCCTCCATCCACACGTAGTGCGGCTCGCTCGGCAGATCCGGCAACACGTCGGCGAACGCCGTCGCGTGCGCATAGCGCGGCAGCAGCGTCCCGTTGATATAGGGCGCGTCGTCGGTGTTGCCGTAGATCCCCGCGGCGTCCTGGTTCTCCATCGCGATCACGAACACCGGGCCGATGCCTGCATCGCCCGCCTGGCTCGTCGCGGTGGGGACGCCGGCGCCCCCTGCGTCGGACGCGGATCCCTGACCCGCGGCGCTGCCGCCGCACGCGATGCGGAGCGCCGCTGCCACCACGATCGCCGCGAACGCGCCCCAGGCTCTCCGCCGAAACCTCCGCCAGCCGATGGCCGCCTCCCACTAATCAACTTAAGGGCCGCGCGCGAGAGGGGAAGTCGTTACGATGTCGCAACAACACTTCGTAAGGTGACCGTTCATATCGCGCGGAGAGCTTGATCTTTCGTCGCTCCGGAGCCAGCGTGAGCGGGACGATGCGCGGCAACGTCGTTCTCTACAATCCGCGATGCGTTTTCTGGACGATGCCGCTGTCGCTGGTGGCGATCGGCTCGGCGCTGGATCGCGCGCGCCACGACGTGGCCATCGTCGACGGGCGGCTGGAATCGGATCCGATCGCGGCGCTGCTGGCGCGGATTGACGCCGGCACGGTCTGCGTCGGCATCACCGTTCTGACGGGCGCGCCGATCCGCGACGCGCTCGAGGCCACGCGGGCGGTGCGCGCGGCGCACCCGCAGCTGCCGATCGTCTGGGGCGGCTGGCATCCGTCGCTGTTCCCGGCCGAGTGTCTCG
>DATMZL010001287.1:0-3634 GCA_035607075.1 Polyangia bacterium | reverse complement strand
AGCTCGGCGCGCGGGTGATCGGGCGCAAAGCCCTTCGGAACGCGCGCGGCTTGTTCGTACGGACCGGCGTCGTAACCCTTGCGGCGTAAGGTCGCGATGATCCGCAGCAGCTCGCGTCCCGGCGCGCCGACCACCGCGCGCCGCCAGCGCGCGACGCGCGCGTCGTCGAAGCGGTAGCACCCGACGCCGACGTATTCCTCGTCGAGACCCAGGTGCAGGTAGAGCACCGCGTTTCCCGCCTCGGCGATCGCGGCGCCGTCGAACCGGATGATGCCGGCGATGTGCGTCTTGTAGGGAGCCCTGTCGCGCGCGAAGCGCAAGTCGCGATAGATACGCAACACGCCGGGCTCGGCCAGCGCATGCGGCTTGTACGTGCGGGCGAGCCCGCGCGCGACGTCGCGAAGCAGGGCGAGCATCGGCTCGACCCAGACCGACTGGTAGCGTCGCTTGTTGGCGGTGAACCATTCCTTGGACATCTCCGACGCCAGCTCGTGCCAGAACTGCATGGCGTCGCGATCGAAGCCTTGGAACGCGCCCATGCGAGGGCCTACCGCCCGCGACGTTCTGCGCGGATGAAGATCCGGGCGACCCAGTCGCTGACCGATGCCGCTTCTGCGAACGCGCGCTGGTCGTCACCCGGCGACGCTGCATTCTGGGCGGGCGCCACGAACGCCCAGTCGAGGAGGGTGCGCGGGTCGGCGGCTGCGATGACGACCTCGGCGCCGAACCGCTGCGTGACGAACTTCAGCGACAGGCGGGTCGCGGCGAGTAACGCCGTCGCTTCGTCCGCGAAGGCGATTCGCCACACCATCGCGGTCGCCGTCGCCGACGCGCCGGTGCCGGCGTAGATCCAGAACCGATCGCCGCGCCAGCCGCGCGCCTGAACGTCGGCGTCCGCCGTCAAACCGTCCTCGCCGAGCACCAGATCGACCATCCACGCACCCAGCGTGGACTCCTCCACCAGCGTCCACTCCGCCGGCGGCGTCGGCGCGGACGGCGCGGCCCACGCCGGTATGACCGCGTCGTTCGTGGGATCGAGAAGGACGCGCGTGTCGGCGGTCGGCGTCGCGAACAGATCCGCGATCGCCTGCGGCCCATTCTGCGTGAATCGAGGCAGCAGCCGGCGCGCGCCGAAGTCGTACGGAAGCGCATAGAACGACGCGAGGTAAGGCGAAGGCTGCATGCGCATCCATTCCTCGTCGTGGAGGATCGCGTTGTCGAAGTGCTTCGCCAGATCGACGGTCGCCGGGTCCAGGCCCAGCAGCGATACGGCGAACCGGTCCTCGTGGAAGCGGGCTTCGCCCTCGACGACAGACTTCGTCGCCAGCGTCGCGTCGTACGTGTCGGCGTGTGCGTCGAACCAGGTCGGCAGGTCCTGATCGTGGTCCTGCAGCGCGTGCACGAATTCGTGCAACAGCACGGCGTTGACCTGGGCGGCGTCACCCGGCACGCCGTGGTCGATCAGCAGGACGTCGTCCGTGTCGCTGCGGTAGACGCCCCACACCTGAGACGCGTCGACCATCGCCATCGACGACGGCTGGAAAGCGCCCTGGACGACCAGGCCCAGCATCACGAACGCGGCTTCGACATTGTTCACGTTGGGCGGGGGTTTTTCGGCCGCGATCTGGTCCGTCAGCCACTGCGCATACTCGGCCTCTGTCATGCGGCTGACGGGCGGAAGCGGCTGCGCCGCCGATCCGCGCAAACAAGCGGCGAGATCCATCAGCCGCGTCTCGCAGGCCGTGTCGAACACATCACAAGGCGTTGGATCGATCGATTCGCAGCCCGGAACCGGATGAATCTGGACAGCGCCGGCGTGGGCCGGGTGGGCGTCGTCACCGCAGCCCGCGGCGATCGATCCGAACGCGAGCAGCAACGAACACGACAGGCGAGCCGATCTCCGCGCCATCACGAGCCCCCGAATTCTTGCTTCAGACACGCGTCGGTCGCGTCGCACGTCGGCTCTTGCGTGCATGCCGTCAGCGCGTCCAGGAAAGAGTCGGTCCAGATGTTCAGCTTGGTTTCGCAGTCCTCGACGGGGAACCAGTAGCCGCACTCGAAGGCATACGTCGAGTAGCCCGGGCAGAAATCGATCAGGTGAGCGGATGGTGGCGTTTCGGCGCGTGCGCGATCCCAGCACGCGGCGGTCGTGCCGTTGAACAGCGTATCGCAGTCTAGCCGGGAGATGCAGTCGCCCACGACGACGGCGGCTTCGGGCCGCAGGGCGTTGATCGAGCCATTCCGCGGATCGGCGAGACACTGCTGATCGCAGCTGCTCCGCGACACAGTGCTGTTGCAGCGGTTGACGGCCACACACACGCCGTCGCAATAGGATGGGAGCGACCTCGGCGCCGGCGGATCGGAGCAGCCCGACACCGCGCCGAGAACGACGGCGACCACCGACAGAAACGCCGCGCCCTTCGCCATTCGCAGCTCACTCCTAGCTCGGCCACTCGATGTGCGCAAGCCGCGGGAACGCGTCGAAAATCCCCCTATAATCGCAGGGTGAATCAAGCTCGCGCCCTCCTCCGAGCGACGTTCCTTCTGGGCGTGGTCGCGTTGGTCGCTTCGAGTTGTGGATCGTCCGGATCGCGAGCGTGTATCCCGGGCGCATCGGTCGCCTGTGCCTGTTCAAACGGCGACGTCGGCGCCCAGATCTGCTCCTCCAGCGGTGCAAGCCTCGGTGCCTGCGTGTGCAGCGGCCGCGGCGGTGCGGGTGGTGTCGGTGGTGCCAGTGGCGGCACCGGCGGCACAGGAGGCAATGCGGGAACAGCGGAGGCGCGGGGCGGGGCTGGTGGCGGAGCCGGCCAAGCCGGGCGCGGCGGGATCGGCGGCTCGACCGGCGGATCAACGATCGGTGGACGGGGCGGGACCGGCGGCGCCGGCGGTACAGGCGGATCGAAACTTTTCATGTGCGTGCCTGGCACCGGGGGCGGTGGCGCGATCGCGAGCCCAGACGGCGGTGTGGCGGCGTGTTCCTCGCCCTTGGCACGCGGCGACTTCGACGGTGACGGCGTCGACGACTGCCTGTTGACGGTGCCCAGCGACGCGTTGGGATGTCCGAGCCAGAGCATCTTCTTCTACAAGGGCCTCGGCACCAGCACGTACGCCACGACGCCGGTGATCACACCCTACGCGGTGCCGGTCGGAGCCCAGGGCACCGCGATCGGCCTGAGCGGGGACGCGTGCGCCGACCTCCTGCTCAGCACCTTCGACGGCCCCAGTTCCGCGACGTCTTTCGGTTACGTCCGCTCACAGTGCGACGGCACGTTCGGTCCGATCCCTGTCCCGTTCGGGATCGCCCTGGGAAGCGCCGTCACCTACAGCCTCGGATATTGGGTGAGCGGAGGAGACTTCACCGGCGATGGGCGCCCCGACAGAGTCACAGTGGCCCGCACCGTCCCGAACGCTCGGGCGATTCATTGGATCACGATGAGCGACCGCGGCGATCCGCCGTCGAACGGTTTGGTCGTTCGCGACACGGACAGCGGCCTCATCTGTGGAAACAATGGTTCAGTCGGTCTCTCGATTGGCAAGGGGGACTTCAACAACGATGGCAAGCTGGACGTGATGGCCACCGTCGACTACCGGGGGCTGGACGTCACGAACGCCTACAGCGAGGTGATCATCGGGC
>DATMZL010001273.1:0-6228 GCA_035607075.1 Polyangia bacterium | reverse complement strand
TCGGTCGGCTTACTCCCCGCTCCTCCTGACGCGTGTCGCGGCCGGCTGGCGCAAGCTGGCGGAGGACGAACGGCGCGGAATCGTCAGCGCCGCCCACATCGCGGCGGACCTGGCGGCGCTCGACGCGCCCGCGGCGCTGCTGGCGACGGCGGGTCGGGTGGTGCAGGACGAGATCCACCACCTCGAAGTGTGCGCGCGTGTGCTCGAGGAGCTGGACCCCGGTGCGCGGGTGAGCGCGCGGTTCGAATGCGCGATCGTGCGCCCGACGCCGGAGGAGGCCGTGCTGGCACGCACGCTCGTCACCGAGTTCGCGCTCGGCAAGCCCGTCACCGCGGCGGCGTTCGCCGCCGCGCGCGCGCTGGTGCGCGAGCCGCTGTTCGGCTGGGCGTACACCGAGCTGCTTCACGACGAGACCCGGCACGCGACCTTCGGTGCGCGCGCCGCCGCCTGGGTCATTCGCGCCTGGTCGATCCCGCAACGCCAGGCGCTGTGGACCGAGTGCCTGACGAGGGGCGTGCCGACGGCGCCGCGCGCGCGTGACGCCGAGGCCGAGGAGCTGGGCCTTCTGCCCGGCGAAACCGACTGCACGCTGCCACGCTGGATCCTGCCGCACCTCGAACCGCTCGGCTTGCACCCGCGCCCGGCGAACGCGCAGGCGCTGGTTCACTGATCGTCAGGGCCGGCGAAACGCCGCGCAGCGCGAGCCTTCCGGCGCGGGCGCGCGCGCCGGGTGGCCGTCGACGACGGCCATGCTCGGCATCATCGCCATGAACGTCGCCAGCAACAGCAGGCTCGCGCAGCGTGCGTCGGCGCTGTAACCGCGGATCGCCATCGTTGCGAGATCCTTCGGCGGCGGCAGTTCGTTCGTCGCGCGCGTTTCGATCCGGCCGTCGGTCGCGATGCAGAGAGACCGGCTGGCGCTCATCGCGAGACAATCGCCCGCGACGTCGAGCGTCTCGTGCGGCGTCCAGATCTTGTCGTGCGGCGCCCACTCGGCCCACAGACCTTCGCCGCCGCTGCTGACGAGACAACCTTGCGAATCCAGCTTCGCGACTCCCGGCTTGCGCTCGATGAACGAGACGTCGAGGCTGCCGTTCGGATCCAGCGAGAGGATCGTCCGGGACTCGCCCGTCGGCGGCGTCATCACCAGTCGGCTGCGTGATGGGCTGGATCGCCGCCATAGGGAGGTCTGGCAAAGGCGAGCGCGCTCTCGGCAGTCATGAGCGGTTGCGAATAGCGTGTTTACCGGCACCGTGTGGCCGCACGGGTCGAACGGCAGATGGACGAGCGACGTCGGCACGATCGAACCGTAGCCGATTCCCTGATGATGGCTTGATCGACTGAGCGCTGCCTGCCGCCTGCCCGATCACCGACGGAAGTCGAACCCCCGATTCGGCGGCTCATCAGGGTTCCATCAGGGTTTGCATCAGCCCTCAAGGTGGGAGCATCGGCCCTTCAAGTGCGCCGCTCCCGACCCGCCGGGTTCCTTTCAGCGCTTCGCGCTGGGGCGGCTAGTCGTAGTACTCGGCGCCGAGGTGCGTGATCAGCTCCTCGCCGCGCAGGTGGCGGAGGGTGTTCTTCAGCTTCATCAGCTGGATGAAGAGGTCGTGCTCCGGGTAGAGCCCGGGCGCGGTCTGCGGGCTCTTCCAGTAGAACGACAGCCACTCCTGGATGCCACTCATCCCGCAGCGCTGCGCCAGGTCCATGAACAGCGCCAGGTCGAGGACGATCGGCGCCGCCAGGATCGAATCGCGGCACAGGAAATCGATCTTGATCTGCATCGGGTAGCCCATCCACCCGAAGATATCGATGTTGTCCCAGCCTTCTTTGTTGTCGCCGCGCGGCGGGTAGTAGTTGATGCGCACGACGTGGTGAATCTTCCCGTAGAGATCGGGATAGAGGTGCGGCTGGAAGATGTGCTCCAGCGACCCGAGCTTCGACACCTCTTTCGACTTGAACGACTCCGGATCGTCGAGCACCTCGCCGTCACGGTTGCCGAGGATGTTGGTCGAGTACCAGCCCTCGACGCCGATCAGGCGCGCCTTGAAGCCGGGCGCGAGGATCGTCTTCATCAGCGTCTGACCCGTCTTGAAGTCCTTGCCGCCGATCGGGACGTTGTTCTTCTTCGCCAGCTCCATCAGCGCCGGCGTGTCGACGGTCAGGTTGGGCGCGCCGTTCGCGTACGGCACGCCGCACTTGAGCGCCGCGTACGCGTAGATCTGCGAGGGCGCGATCTCCGGATCGCTGTCGGCCAGTCCCTTTTCGAACGCCGCCAGCGACGCGTGCACGGGCGCCGGGCTCCGGTACACCTCGGTCGATCCGCACCACACCATCACCAGCCGATCGCAGCCGTTGTCTTTCTTGAAGCGCTTGATGTCGTCGATCACCTGCTCGGCGAGGTCGGCCTTCGACTTGCCCTTCTTCTGGTGCGTCGCCGTCAGCTTCTTGACGTACTCCTGATCGAACACCGGCGTCATCGGCTTCACCGACGACAGGAAATCCTTGAGCGGCGCGAGGTGCTCCTTCGAGAGCACGCCCGCCTTGCTGGCCGCCTGGAACGCGTCGTCGGGGAACAGATCCCAGCCGCCGAACACGATATCGTCGAGCTTCGCGAGCGGGACGAACTCACGGATGAGCGGCGAACGCCCGTCGGTGCGCTTACCGAGACGGATCGTCCCCATCTGCGTCAGCGACCCGATCGGCTTGGCGAGACCGCGCCGGATGGCCTCGACCCCCGCGATGAACGTCGTTGCGACCGCGCCCATTCCAGGCGTGAGAATGCCGAGCTTGCCGGCGGCGGGCTTGATCTCAGTTTTTACAGTTGGCGACATGAGGTTGCTCCTTCTAGCGGCTAGCTGATCAGTAAGCAAGGTTGCAACCCTCGTACCGTAACCATCTTGCACAAGAGCGGGACCGGAAATTCGCGGGGTTGGAAGCTCGACAACGCCTGATTTGTGGTAAAAACCCCCCGCTTCGTTCAACACTGCAACACCGCAACACCCAACAAAACCACACGCCCGAAGAGGCGACCGTGCGTGCCCGCCGTAGTGGCGGGTTTCGGTCACCGATGACGCGGGCGGAGGAAAACAACGCAAAGGAACAAATGGAAACCACGACCGAATCGACCACATCGTCCTCCCTGCCCCTGTCCGCTGACGCGCAGCCCGCCCCGAGCGACGCCCCGATCACCATCCGCGAGATGATGGAAGCGGGCGTTCACTTCGGCCACCAGACCAAGCGCTGGAACCCGAAGATGAAGGGCTTCATCTTCGGCGCGCGCAACGGCATCCACATCATCGACCTGCAGCAGACGGTGCGCGCCTTCAAGCGCGCCTACAACTTCCTGGTCCAGAACGTCGCGCAGGGCCGATCGGTGCTCTTCGTCGGCACGAAGAAGCAGGCGCAGGAAGTCATGCGCGACGAGGCGAAGCGCGCCGGACAGTTCTTCGTCACGAATCGCTGGCTGGGCGGCACGCTCACCAACTTCACCAGCGTCAAGGGATCGATCGATCGCCTGCACGCGATCGAGAAGATGTCGCAGGACGGCACCTACGAGCGCATGACCAAGAAAGAGGTCCTCGGCGTCACGCGCGAGCAGGAGAAGCTGGAGAAGGCGCTGGGCGGCATCAAGGCGATGACCGAGCTGCCGGGCGCTGTCTTCATCGTCGACGTGGTGAAGGAACACATCGCGGTGACCGAGGCGCGCAAGCTGGAGATCCCGATCGTCGCGATCGTCGACACCAACTGCGATCCCGATCTGATCGACTACCCGATCCCGGGCAACGACGACGCGATCCGGTCGCTGAAGCTGTTCGCAGGCAAGATCTCGGACGCCTGCGTGCTGGGCCAGAAGGTCGCGCGCGAGCGCGCCAACCAGCAGCGGGCCGCCCGCCAGGAAGAGGGCGGCGAGGAGCCGCAGACGATCCGCGTCTCGTCGGGCGGCGAAGGCCCGCGCGTCGAGGTCGTGTCGCGCCGGCGCAGCGATCTGCCCACGCCGGAAGCCGCGGCGACGCCCGAGGACGAGGCCGGCCGCGGCTAAGGCCGCGCGCCTCGCCCAATCAACACCCACACTGCGTTTTTTCACGAACGAACGATAGGGAACAGAGACGAGACATGGCTGAAATCACGGCTCAGATGATCAAGGACCTGCGCGAGCGCACCGGCGCCGGTATGGCGGACTGCAAGAAGGCGCTGACCGAGTGCACCGCCGACATGGAGAAGGCGATCGAGTACCTCCGCAAGAAGGGGATCGCCTCCGCCGCCAAGAAGGCGACGCGCATCGCATCCGAGGGAACCATCGTGAACTATCTGCACGGCACGCGCATCGGCGTGCTCGTCGAGGTGAACTGCGAGACGGACTTCGTCGCGCGCAACCCCGACTTCCAGACGTTCGCCAAGGAGGTCGCGATGCAGGTCGCGGCCATGAACCCGAGCTACGTGTCGCAGGACGAGATCCCGGCGGCGGTGCTCGACAAGGAGAAGTCGATTCGTCTCGAGCAGGCCAAGCAGTCGGGCAAGCCCGACGCGGTCATCCCGAAGATCGTCGACGGCCAGATCGCGAAGTGGGCGAAGGAGGTCTGCTTGCTGGATCAGGTCTGGGTGAAGGACCCGGACGGCAAGAAGGACATCCGCGGCCTGCTGACCGACCTGGTCGCCAAGACCGGCGAGAACGTGCGCGTTCGCCGCTTCGTCCGTTACGAGGTCGGCGAGGGCCTGGAGAAGCGCGCCGACGACTTCGCAGCGGAAGTGAAGAAGCAGGCCGGACAGGCGTAAGCTCGGGGGCACGGTGGACCAAGCGGTGGACGAAGAGGGACAGCCGACGAGCAGGCCTCCGCTGGCGCCGGGCGTGAAGTACCGGCGCATCCTGCTCAAGCTGTCTGGGGAGGCACTGGCGGGGTCGAGCCCGTTCGGCATCGACCAGCCCACGCTGGCTCAGATCGCCGACGAGCTCGTCGACGTGCACGGGCTGGGCGTGGAGATCGCCCTCGTGATCGGCGGCGGCAACATCTTCCGGGGCGGCTCCAAGAAGATGGAGCGCGCGCACGCCGACTACATGGGCATGCTGGCGACGGTGATCAATTCGCTGGCGCTGCAGGACGCCCTCGAGTCGCGGGGGTTGCACACGCGCGTGCAGTCCGCCATCGAGATGGAACGCATCGCCGAGCCGTACATCAGGCGGCGCGCGATCCGCCACCTCGAGAAGGGGCGGCTGGTGATCTTCGCCGCCGGGACCGGCAACCCGTACTTCACGACCGACACGGCGGCGTCGCTGCGCGCGATGGAGATCGGCGCGGAGATCGTCATGAAAGCGACGAAGGTCGACGGCGTCTTCGACAAGGACCCGCAGCGCTTCGCGGACGCGCGCATGTTCGAGCGGCTCACCTACCTCGACGTGCTCACAGACAAGAACCTCGCGGTCATGGATTCGACCGCGATCTCTCTGTGCAAGGACAACAACCTTCCCATCCTCGTCTTCAACATGACAATACCGGGGAACATCCGGCGGGTCGTGCTGGGCGAGCCACTCGGAACGCTGGTGCTCGACGAGCGGCGTGACCCCAGCCTGGGGCCGTCCGCGCGAACCACGTAGTCGTCGTCGGAGGGACGAACATGGTCAACGACATCATAAAGAGCCTGCAGGGCGACATCGACAAGGCGATCGAGGCGTTTCGGCGCGAGCTGGGCAAGGTGCGCACCGGTCGCGCCAACCTCTCGATCCTCGACGGAGTGCGTGTCGAGTACTACGGCACGCCGACGCCGCTGAACCAGGTCGCGTCGGTCGCCGTCGCCGACGCGCGTCTCATCACCGTCAAGCCCTGGGAGCGCTCGCTGATCCCGGAGATCGAGAAGGCGATCCGCGCGGCGCAGCTGGGTCTGAACCCGCAGTCCGACGGCGAGCTGGTTCGCCTGCCGATGCCGGCGCTGACGCAGGAGCGCCGCCAGGAGCTGGTCAAGGTGGTGAAGAAGATGGCGGAGGAGTGCAAGGTCGCGCTGCGCGGCGCGCGCCGCGACGCCAACGAGATGCTGAAGGAAGCGCTCAAGGATTCGGCGATCACCGAGGACGACGAGCGCAAAGGCCTCAAGAGCGTCCAGGAGACGACGGACAAGTCGGTCACCAAGGTCGACGAGATCACCACCAAGAAGGAAGCGGAGATCCTCGAGGTCTAACGATGGCCCTCATGTTTCGCGAAGCGCACGCCACCGCCGACAAGAAGCAGCTGAACGGCG
>DATMZL010001509.1:0-2457 GCA_035607075.1 Polyangia bacterium | reverse complement strand
GCACCGGCACGCCGGTGACGTGCACGGCGCTGGACCAGTGCCACGCGGTCGGCACGTGCAATCCGGCGACGGGCGCGTGCTCGAACCCGAACAAGACGAACGGGACGACGTGCGACAACCCTTGTCAGACGGGTGAGACCTGCCAGAACGGAACGTGCACCGGCACGCCGGTGACGTGCACGGCGCTGGACCAGTGCCACGTGGCCGGCACGTGCAATCCAGCGACGGGCGCGTGCTCGAACCCGAGCAAGACGAACGGGACGACCTGCGACAACCCTTGTCAGACGGGTGAGACCTGCCAGAACGGGACGTGCAGCGGCACGCCGGTGTCGTGCACGGCGCTGGACCAGTGCCATGACGCCGGAAGCTGTGATCCGTTGACCGACCAGTGCTCGAACCCCGTCAGGCTCGACCCGGCGGCGGGGCCGTACTGGTCCGGCAAGACCGCCATGGCGACGCCACGGTATGGGGCTGGCGGCGTTGCGTTCGACGGTTTGACCTACGTCTTCGCCGGGTGCTACCAGCCGCCGTGCGGCAACGCGTTCACGGCGACGGTCGAGGCCTACGATCCTATCCAGAACGCGTGGAGCCCGCGTGCATCGATGCCGACCGCTCGCGCGACGGTGGCGGCCGCGACGATCGGCGGAATCGTCTACGTCGTGGGCGGAGCCAGCATCAACAACGTCATGCCGTGGAAGACCACGGTCGAGGCGTACGACCCGGCGCACGATTCCTGGTCGACGAAAGCGTCGATGAACGCCGGCCGCGCCGGGGCGGCGCTCGGTGCGATCGGCGGCAAGCTGTACGTCGCCGGCGGGCACTACTTCGGCTATCCCCCCGGCGGGGCGCCGCCCGATTTCGTGGAGAGCTACGACCCGGCGACCGACACCTGGACAACGCGCGGCCCGGTGCCCGCCGACCGCATGTACGCGGCGTACGGCGTGATCGGCAGCAAGCTCTACATCGCCGGAGGTCTGGCGCCAGATCGCGCGCTCCTCGACAGGCTCGACATCTATGACCCTGCGACGGACAGCTGGACCGCGGGCAGGCGCATGCCGGTGGCCCAGGAGGGGCAGGTCGCGACGGTCCTGGACGGAAAGCTGTACGTCCTGGGCGGCTCGACGGCGTCCAGCGGACAGGCCAGCGTCGTCTACGATCGCGTCTACATCTACGATCCCGCGAGCGACACGTGGAGCACTGGACCGGCGATGACGTCCCCCCGTTACGGAGGCGTCGCCACCGTCAGCGGCGAGACGATCATCCTCGCCGGCGGTTACACGGCGACCGCACCGACCGCCGTCGTCGACACGCTCGCGGCGCTGCACGGTCCGATTTGCAGCGACGGCCAGACGTGTACGCAGGGCGAGATCTGCCAGGCCGGCAGCTGTGAGCCGCCCGCGAACCAACCGACGATCTTGAACGTTCCAGTTGCCGCCGTCGGTGATCTCGGTGGCACGCAGACGGCCGCGTTCGGCGTCAACGCGAGTGGCCAGGTCGTCGGTGCCGGATTCGTTGCATCGGGCCAGCCGCATGCGTTTCTGAAGGACGTTAATAATCCGATTGTCGATCTCGCGACGCAGCTCGGTCTGCCCGGAGGGAGCCGGGCGGGGGCGATCAACGACGTCGGGACAATCGCGGGGTACATGACCGCGGCCGACGGCGCGCACGCGTTCCGCTACCGGCCCAACGCCGGTGTCGACGACCTCGGTCTCATCGGCAACGGCGGCTCGTTCGCGGTGGCCGTCAACGCGCAGGACCAGGTAGCGGGGGTCTTCACGCAAGGCGGCGTCTCTCACGGCTTCCGCTACACGAATGGGCTCGTCGAGGACATCGGCGCCCTCGCCGGAGCCAATACGTATGCGTTCGCGATCAACGACGCGGGCATCGTGGGCGGCGCCTCGTGGGTTCCCGGCACGCCCGATACGTTCGACGAGCGGCGCTACGGCCACGCCGTCATCTTCCAGGACGAGATCGGCCTGGTCGACCTGAACGATCACATCGACCCGATGCTCGGGTGGACGCTGCGCGCCGTGAAGGCCATGGCTGGCGAGTTCGTCGTCGGGATTGGCGAGCGGGGCGGCCAGCTGCGCGCGTTCCGTCTCCGGCTTCCGTCCGGCGCGATCGGCGCGATCGACGCGATCGATGACATCTCCGGCGGCTGGCAGGGACGAACGTTGGGCAGCGGCGTCAATGCGCAGGGAGACGCGGTTGGTTCGGGCTTTCTCGATCAGCCCGAGACGGCTCAGCAGGCGTTCGTCTACAGCGACCAATTCGGGTTCAAGAAGCTGAACGACATCAGCGATCCCGCGGCTGGCTGGGATCTGGCGGTAGCGCTCGCCGTCGGAGGTAGCGGCGACGTCGTCGGCTGGGGCTATCGCAACAACCAGCTGAGCGCGTACCGGGTACGATTGCCGAGCGGTCATAGCGCGACCTGCGGGTCACGGGACATTTGCGGGG
>DATMZL010001212.1:0-5528 GCA_035607075.1 Polyangia bacterium | reverse complement strand
CCCCGCAGCTCATCGAGGCCGACCCCGGCGTCGCGTTCTTTCCCACCGTCGCTGCCGACGCCGCCGGTAACGCGACCGCGGTTTGGGAGCAATCCGACGGAACGCACCTGAACGTGGTGGCGAACCGCTTCGTGCCCGCGTCCGGATGGGGAACGCCTCAGATCATCGACAACGACACGACCGGCGACGTCAATTCAGCGCCTGTGGTGGGCATGGACGCGGCGGGCAACGCGTTGGCGCTCTGGACGCAGACCGAGACAGCGACGGCGACGACCTTCATCACGCGCGTCGCGTCCAACCGCTTCTCGATCACCGCCGGATGGGGAACGCCGCAAATTGTCGCGTCCGGAACCACGTCGGTCATTCCTTTCAACCAGCAGCTGGCCGTCGACGGGGCGGGGAACGCGCTGGCGTCCTGGGACACCTTCGACCTCAGCGCATCGCCCACGGCGCGCCGGGTGATCGCCAGCCGATTCACACCCGCGCTGGGATGGGCGGGCGTTCAGACCGTGGGATCCGATCCGAGCTTCGTCCCGCTGGTGGCGGCGGACGGATTCGGTCGGGGTACGGTCGTCTGGAGGACGGGCGGCGGCGCGACGCCGATCCGGCTCAGCGCCGCGCGGTTCGAGTAGCGCGCTTCTGCGCTGCCGACCAGAGCGCGTAGATCAGGAACGGCAACATCGCCGCCGTCTCGACGGCGGCGATGCGTAGGCCTGCCATCGACAAGAACGCCGGGCCGATCGGCGCGACCGGGATCGGCCGCCAGGGCGCGAAGAACCGTTCGTTGCTGAACGGCCACAGCAACGCGCAGCCGAGGCCGCCGTCCGTCATGGTGTCGAGCAACGGATGGCTGGCGACGACGGCGGCGGCGAACAGCGCCGTCCGCCAGGTGGGCCGGCGCGCCGCCCGCGCGATCAACCCGACGACGGCGGCGATCGCCAGCGCGAAGACGAGCGAGTGCGTCGCGCCACGGTGGCCCCATTCGTCCTCGTAGCGGACGCCGAGCGGAAACCCGATCACGTCGACGTCGGGAAGCAGCGACAGGCCCGCCCAGAGCGCGGCGGCAGCGAACGGCGACCAGATCGTCGGCTGCCCGGTGCGGTACGCCTTCGATGCGGCGGCGCCAACCAGCACGTGCCCGATGCTCGCCATCGGGCCAACGCTAGCAGCTGCTTTCACGATTCGTCACATCTCGCGCGAATCCGGTCCTCCCAATGGTCCTCCCGATGAGGTCGCCTTCGTCGATCCAAACATCCGCGGATTCAAGTTGAGACGAACACGCAACCCGTCGCTGTCCGCGCCGACAACCCAGACATGCGCGGAATCAAGAAGACATCGCGGCGGCAGATGCCGCTGCCGCTCGAAGTGGCAAGCAAGTGGGGTGGAGCAAGAAAGGGAGCGGGACGAAAGCCGCGCGGCCGGCCCTCGATGCCGCATGGCACCCGCGCCAAGATCGACCCTCGTTACCCGCTGCAGCTGACGATCCGCGCGGCGCCGGGGCTCCCGTCATTCCGATCAGCCCGCGTGTTCGAAGCGCTCCGCCGCGCCATCGCGCGGGCATCGCTCGACCGGTTCCGCGTGATTCACTTTTCGATCCAGCAGGACCATGGGCACTTCATCGTCGAGGGGGACGAGGCACGCCGCGCGCGCGGAGGCATGCACGGGCTCGCCATCCGTCTGGCTCTGGCCGTCAACCGCGTCCTCGGCCGCAAAGGACAGGTCGTCGGCGATCGCTACCACGTCCGTCCGCTGAGAACGCCGCGCGAGATGCGGACGAGCATGGTCTACGTGCTGCTCAATTTTCGAAAGCACCTTCGCGCGCCGCCGGGTGTCGATCCGCGAAGCTCGGGTCCGCATTTTGCGGGCTGGCAGCACGCCCCCTCGAACACGAACGGCTGCCCGGTCACGGTGTCCCCGACGACCTGGATGGCCGCCATCGGTTGGCGACGCGCCGGCGGTCCATTGAGGGTCGAGGAACATCCGGCGGTCGGCCCACGGCCACGCCCAACTTGATTCCGCGGATGTTGCGTCCGACGCTGGGAACGACGTGACAATCGTGAGAGCGGCAGCTACCCCGGAATGATCGGCGGGATCGAGAAGTCGTCCCACGACGGCGTGTGGTTGCCGTCGGCGGCTGGCTGGTTCCAGAGGTACAGCGAGGGGAAGGTGGTCAGCTTGCCGCTGCCGTCGACGACCAGCGCCGTGACGTAGAGCTGGGCGTTCGTCGTTCCCATCCGCTTCGACGAGAACGTCAGCCAGTAGTACGTCTTGCCGTTGGCCGTGGCCGCATGGGGCGACCACTTGGGCCAGTCGTTGGTGAGGCCCGGGCTGGCCAGCGTCGTCTGGCAAGCGGCCGCGTCGTTGGCCGCCAGCCGGACCGACGTGCCGCCCGCCGCCGGGACCACGAACACCTCCGACGCGGGGTTGCTGTACGAGCTGCCGCTGCCGCTGATGCGTGTGAACGCGACGAACGCGTCGTCGGGCGAGAACGACGGGTAGAACTCGGTCGCGCCCGGATCCGACGCGCCCGCCAGCGGCGTCGCGGTGCCGCCGGCGCGGTTGCTGTACGGAACCGAATACAGATCGGCCGGCCCGTTGGCCAGGCGGCCGTCGATCAGATCCGTCGCCGACGCGTAGACCACCGTCTTGCCGTCGTGGCTCCACGCCGGCTCAGTCGCCTTGTTCGGATCGCCGGTGCGCGCCAGCGTGCCGCGCGCGGTGCCGTCGATCTGCACCCAGTTCAGCGTGCCGGTGTCGCTGAGCAGCACGACGCGATCGCCGTCGCTCCAGTGACCCTTCGAGTAAGCCGGGATGCCGCGCAGCGTGCGAATCGTCGACATCGCGCCGGCGTTCACGTAGTTGGGGAGCGCGCCGGTGCTGCCCTGGCGAATGTCGGCGATGTTGCCGACGTAGTTGTTCGGCCCCATCGAGAAGCCGACGCCGTTGCCGTCGGGCGTGGCGGTGTGGCAACCGACGCAGGTCTCGGAAGAGCTGCGCGTGGCGACCTGGCTGGGCACCAGCACGTCACGGACGCCCTCCTCGCCGATGCCGAAGCCTTTGAGCGAGCCGACCTTCGCGCCCATGTCGTCGGCGAGCGCCCAGTAGACGATCTTGCCGGGCGCGTCGACCGGCGCGACGACGAACGTCGACTGCGCCTCTGCCGACGGCGCCAGCGCAACGGCGCCGGTGGCGTCAGTCTTCAGCGCGCGCGCCGTGACCGTGATCGTCTGGTCCGTGACCGACGTGCGCAGGCGATTCCAGAGATCCGCCGGCAGCGCGCCGTTCGGATCGCGCGTGAAGACGCGGAGCTTGTGCGCGAACCCGGCCACCGCCAGGTCGACCTCGAACAGGTTCTCGCCGGCGACCGGCGCCAGCTCGAAGCGCGGGCGCAGCCAGTTGCGCGGCATCAGCGTTCCCGCGATCGGCGAGGCGATGCAGGGCGCGCCGTCGGCGCGCGGCGTGGCGCCGTCGAACACCGCGGGCGCATTGGCGGGAGCCGATGAATCGATGATCGGGTCGGCGGGAAAGTCCGTGAGCGGCGGCGGCAACGGATCCATGCCGGCGTCTTTACCCGTGAAGCCGCCGAGCGTCGGCGGCGGGATGTGGCCACCGGCGCCGGCGCCGCCCCCTGCCCCACCGCCGCCAAGCCCGCCGGTGCCGCCCGAGGCGCCGCTCGATCGTCCCCCGGCGAAGGTGCATCCGGCCGCCAGCGCGCCGATCGCCAGCGTCAGGCTCTGCCATGTCGTCGAACTCTGAACGTGCATGCGCATCAGGAACACTTACGGAGGCGGATGCGCTGCGGACGTACGCCCGCGGGGTTGTCTGCTACTGAAGCTCGACGGCGGCGCCGTCGCGTTACGTGACCTCGAAGGGCCGATCCGGCCGGCGGCGGGCCCGCCAGGCGCTGAATCGCTCGCGCGCGCCCTCCATCATCAGGTACAGCGCCGGCGTGAAGAACAGGTTGAGGACGGTCGACACCAGCAGGCCGCCGAACAGCGCCGTCCCCATGGAATGGCGCCCGTTCGCGCCCGAGCCGCTCGCGAACACCAGCGGCATGATCCCGAGCAGAAACGCGAACGACGTCATCAGGATCGGCCGCAGCCGCAGCAGCGTCGCCTCCTTCACCGCGTCGACAGCCGACGCGCCCTTGTGGCGAAGCTGCTCCGCGAACTCGACGATCAGGATGGCGTTCTTGCTGGCCAGGCCGATCAGCATGAGCAGGCCGATCTGACAGAAGACGTCGTTGGTGAGGCCGCGCAGCCGCTGCGCCCCGAGCGCGCCCAGCAGGGCGAGCGGCACGGCCAGGATGATGATGAACGGCAGCGCCAGGCTCTCGTACTGGGCGGCGAGCACCAGGAACACGAAGGTCAATCCCAGCACGAAGATGATGAGCGCCTGGTTGCCGGCGCGGACTTCTTCCCAGGACAGGCCCGACCACTCGAAGCCGATGTCAGGGGGCAGCACCTTGTGCGCCGCTGTCTCCATGGTCTTGATCGCCTCGCCGCTCGACACGCCTGCCGAGGGCGTGCCCGCGAGCTCGATCGAACGATAGAGGTTGTAGTGGCTGATGACCGGCGGCGCGACGCCCGACGACACGTTGACCAGGCCGTCGAGCGCGACAAGCGCGCCGGACTGCGACCGGACGTAGAGCTGGCCGATGTCGCGCGGCTGATCGCGGAAGCCCGCCGCGGCCTGCGCGTACACGCGGTATGCGCGCGCGCCGAGGTCGAAGTCGTTCACGTACTGCGATCCAAGGTAGACGCCCAGCGCGGTGCCGATCTGATCGACCGACACGCCGATGCTCTTCGCCTTCTCGCGGTCGATGGTCAGCGCCAGCTGCGGATCGTCGACGCTGAACGTGGAGAACAGGCCGCCGACCTTGCCGGTGCGGGTCGCCTCGCCCTGCAGCGCCATCCCCGCGCCCGCCAGCGTGTCGAACTGGGGGTTCCCGCTGCGGTCCAGCAGCTCGAACGTGAAGCCGCCCGTTGATCCCTGGCCCTGGATCGGCGGCGGCAGAAAGGGAATGACGATCGCGCCCGGAATCCCGAGCAGGCGGCGGCGCAGGTCGGCGACGATCAACGGGGCGGAGTGCGCGGCGCCCTTTCGCCCGGAGATCGGCGTCAGGCTGGTGAAGATGACGGCGCGGTTCGATCCGTTGCCGGTGAAGTTGAAACCGAGCACGGAGAAGATGTGACTGACCTCGGGCCGGCTGCGCAGGGCTGCCTCCGTCTGCTTCGCGATGCCGGTCATGTAGTCGAGAGACGCGCCCGGCGGCCCGATCACCTGCGTGATGAAGTAGTTCTGGTCCTCGTCGGGGACGAAGCTGGTGGGCACCGCGCGATAGACGACGCCCGTCGCCAGCAAGCCCACGACGAACGCCGCCCCCACCCAGCGCAGGTGGCGCAGCTGCCAGCCGAGCGCGCGCCCGTAGCGCGCGCGGGTGGCGTCGAGACCGCGCGTGAACCAGCGGAACAGCACGAAGCGCCGCTCGCCCGTGCGCGGCGCGCGCATGAGCAGCGCCGACAGCG
>DATMZL010000710.1:0-4150 GCA_035607075.1 Polyangia bacterium | reverse complement strand
CGCGAGCTTGCCCAGCTTCGCGGTCTCCGCGTCGTCGCGCACGGTGACGAACGCTTCGAACGCGGCCTTGGCGCCGAACCACGCGTCCTCGTACGTCTCGTAGGGGCCAATGGTCGGTTCGACGCTGGCGTCCAGCTTCATCCAGGCGACGTCGCTGTCGTAGTAATCGTTCGACAGGAACGAGGCGGCGCGCGTCTCGAGAAAAGCGCGCAGCGTCGGCTGCTGCGTCAGGCGGGCCGCCTCGCGCAGCGACGCGGCGGCTCGTTCCAGCTCGCCCTGGTATTCGATGCTGTACGGGATCGCCTGCAGCTTGCCGTCGGGTGCGTGCCGGATGGTGGTGAAGAAGCCCTCGGCGCTGGCGCGCGCCGGCGCGGGCAGCGCATGCAGCCATTTCTCGACGTCGGCCTTGGTCACGCCGGCCGGGTAGAAGTTCGCCTGCGGCGGCTTCGGACCGACGCCGGCCACGAACGGGCGATCGCCGTCCAGGCGCAGCCACGGGCCCTTGTTCTGCAAGAAAGCGTGCAGGCGCGCCGCGCCGAGCGGCGATCGATCCCGGAGCAGGTCGAGCAGGAGCGTCTCGTTCCCCGCCCACACCTGGCGCAGGAACAACGCGTCCATGATCTTCGCCGCCGCGACGATCTCGGCGAGCGCCGCTTGCTCGCCCGCCGGCAGCGCCTTGATGTCGACGGTCAGGTCGACGGGCGCCAGGCGCGCCGACAGCTTGTTCAGCGCGGCCGCATCGGGCAGAGGCGCCGGCGCTGCGTCGGCGGGCGGCTTGTCGGCCGCCGGCGCTGCGTGCGCGGCGAGGAGGACGGCGAGCGTCGAGCAGAAGACACCAGCGCGCGAGGTCATATGCATCGTGCGCCGACTCTAACGCAGCCGCGTGCTTAGAGTGCCAGGCTTCGCAATGGACGACGTGGGGCGGATCGCCAAGCTGCTCGATGACGCCGCGAAGGCGCCCCCGCCGCGTTACTGCGACACGGAGGAGAAGGTCCGGTACAACCTGGGCTACGAGATCGGCAACGCGCTCGAGTCCGTGCTCGGCGGCGATTACGCGCGCATCGGCGCGGCGCTGCTGGACCTGCTGCGCCAGGGCCGGGATCTGAGCGCCAGCGCCAGCATCGCGCCTTATCTGCGTCGCGCGCCGGCGCTGACGAGCGCCGACGTTCAGCGGTTGCTCGAGCAGGTCGACAAGGCCCAGCCTCCGTGAAGGGCGCGAAGGGTTGGCATCTGAATTTGCAAAGGCTGTGCGATGCGCTCACGGACTACGCGCCGCTCGTTCACGGCGTCGCCGGAATCGGCCAGCCGATGCGCGCGTGGCTCGAGGGCGAGCTGGCGCGCCGCGGGGCGCTCACGGCGTCGGCGCTGGATCCGGATACGCTTCCGCGACTCGTTCGGGCGTGGGTGACAACGAACCAATACGAGGTCGAGGAATGCTTTGCCGGCCTGGATCGGATCTGGCCGCAACAGACGTGGCTGAGGGCCGTCGTCGACGCCATGCTCTCGACCGACTCGAAGATCGAGCTGTCCGAGCGGGACCTCGACCTGGCCCTTGGCGCGTGCACGGACGAAGAGATCGTTCGCTGCCTCGGCCGCGACATCGGGTGCTTCGGCTGCGAGCAGATCTTTTTCGACCGGCTGTCCGCGCGCGGCCCGGCCATCGTTCCGCTGCTCCAGCCGCTGTGCCGGCAGGCGTTCGACACGGTCCACAAGTACATGCCGGCGCGTCATCTGATCGCGATGGCGGTGTCCGCGCGGCTGGGCGCGGAGATCCCGGAGGAATGCGACGCGGTGGTCGAGACGGTGCTCCACGGGTTCTCGATCGAGGAGCTGCTGCGCTGCTACCCGGCGCCGCGGCGTGAAGCGCTTCTCCTGCGACGGGTCGCCGCGCGCGACAAGGAGGTCTGGCCGTTCGTGGCCGCGTATCCCACGCCGAACGTCGTCGAGGCGACGCTGCAGGCGCTTCTGCACGCCGAACCGCCCTACATCGAATCCGCTGTCGCCGCGGCGATCGGCCGGGGCGCGGTCGCACAGGTGTCGGCGTTCATCCGCACGTGCCCGGCGGAGCACCTCGGCCGGCTTCACGGGTTGCTCGCCGATGCGCGATCGTCCGAGGTCCCGGCGGGCGCGACGGTGCTGTTGCGGGCGTCGTTTCCCGGCCTGCGCGAGGTGGGCGCGAAGATCCTGGCGCAACAGCGCTTTGGCGATCTGACGCCCGAGCTGATCGCGGAGATGATGGCGGGTGAGGAGCCCGCCCAGGATGCGGCGGTGAGGCTGCTGCTCGGTAACGGCCACGACCCGGCGGTCCGCGCGCTGGCCTGGGATCTCGCGGGGAGGGTGACCGCCCGGACGGCGGCGCGGCTCGCGCACGCTGGCGAGATCGAGCCCGAGATCGATGCGCTGCTTCGCGCCGTCCCCGAGATGCCGCCCGAGACGAAGCAGCGAATCGATACGCTGCTCGATCCATCGCTCGCCTCGCGGTACTCGGTCGCCGATGACGTCGTCACGGCGGTCAAGGCGGGCGTCAGCCTGCCCGAGCTCGTGCGCTGGTTCCTCGATCGGCGTGAGGCGGCCGGCTCGACGTCGGCGAAGCAGAAGGTCGAGTCGGTCGTCCGCCAGTGCCTGGCGGGCGGCTTCCTCAGCCGAGCGGGCGGCTTCCTCGAGAGCTCCGAGCTGCCCCTGCTCACTTTCCGCTTGTTCGCTCAGGACGCTGTCGGCGCGCACCTGCCCGCGTGGAGGAGGCTGTTCGATGCGCGCGTCTTGGATGAACGCCAGCTGCGCATGATGCTGCCCTCGATCGCGGCGAGCGATCCGCGGTCCGTCCGCGGTGTCCTCGTGGAGCTCGCGACGCGGACCGAGAACAGCGAGGTTGTCGCGCGCTGCTTGCAGGCGATGGACGATTCGCGAAACGCAATCCTGTCCGATCTGCTCGCGCTACCGTCGACGACGGCGCGTGCGACGGCGGCCGACGTGCTCGTCGCTCACCCGAGCGGCGCGGCGCGAGAGGCGTTGCGCAAGGCGCTGGCGGGCAAGTCGGGCAAGCGGCTGCGCGATAAGCTGGAACGAGCGCTCGCGGCGTGCACCGCCGTCGGAGATCTCGACCGCCAGCCGGCTGATAGCGGCGCGACGCTCGACGTACGGCCGCTGCCGGTTGCCCTCGGCGGTCCGGTGCGCGGCCTGACCGTATGTGGCGACGTGTTGCTCGCCACGTCCGAGAACGAGCTCGCGTTGGTCGAATTGGCGCGGGGCCAGACGCTCGTGCGGCGCACGGGCGCCAGTCCCGCGCGGCTGCTCGTGGCACCGGACGGCGCGTTCTACGCGAGCGGACAGAGCTCGCTCGAGGTCTGGTTGATCGACGGCGACGACGTGCAGCGCGGCATCGACGTCGAGCTCAACGAAGAGGTGCAGAACTTTCTGGCTCTTCCCGGCCGGCAGATGGTCGTGCTCAGCGCCAGCGGCCAGGCGGACGGCTGGATCCACGTGCGCGACGTCGCGAACGGCTCCGAGGTCGGTGGGACGGAGTTCGACGGATACCCCACCGACAGCGCGGCGAGCGCCGACGGCAAGCACCTGGTGGTCGCCGCCGACTCGGGCGAGGTCGCCCTCTACGCGCTACCGACGGTCAAGCGGGTGAAGCGCCTGGTGGCCGCCGACGAGGACGAGATGCCGGATTCGGTCGACGTCGCGTATTTTGCGGCGGGTGAACGCATCGTGGTCGCAAGCCACGCTCAGAACGGTCCGACCACGCTGCGCGTCTTCGATTCCGGCACGCGCAAGCTGGTCGCCCAGCACGAGGGGATCGACGAGCGCCGCCTGCTGACGCCGCTCGCTGCGCCGTATTTCGCGACCATCGGCGACACGTCACTGACGATCTGGAATGCGGCTGGCGAGCGCGTCCGCCGGCTCGCGATCGAGATCGGGCGCGGCTGGATGGCGATCGCCGGGACGGTCGTGGCGCTGGCGACAGGCGACGAGCTCCGCCTGTGGAGCCCGGAGCGGCACGAGTGGCTCGCGCGGCACCGCCACGCGAGCGCCATCGAGGCCGTCGTCGTTGCCGGAACGGGCTTCGTCTTCGGCGATGCGACGGGCGGCGTGTTTCGCGCGGAGCTTCCGACCGGCGCCGGGTCAGCGTAGCGCTTCGAGCACGAGG
>DATMZL010000952.1:0-2933 GCA_035607075.1 Polyangia bacterium | reverse complement strand
CGGTGGTCGCCGCGATCGCGATGCGCTTCATCCGCGCCGGGAAGGCGTCCGCCGATCGCAAGAAGCTGGAGCAAACGTTGCTGGCGCTGTACGCGCTGGGCCTGGGCGGCGTGCTGCTGTACGTGATCCAGTCGGATCTCTGGGCGACGGCGTTCAACCAGCCGCTCGAGCGCAACTGGCCGAAGCTGTCGACCGTGCTGGCCGCCCTGTGGCCGGTGGTGTGGGTCACCGCGGCCTGGCCGATCCTCCTCGTCGAGCTGGCGCACGCCGAGATGGCGCGGGCCCCAAAGCTGGAGCTGGGGCGGATCCGCAGCGCGATGCTGTCGGGCTTCGGTCTGGCCGCCGCGCTGGTCGCCGCGTTCTCGTTCGCGTACGTCGCCTCCGAGCGCGACAAGAAGGTCGACCTGGCCTACTTCCGCACGTCGCGGCCGGGTGAGGTGACCCGCCGGATCGTGCGCAACCTGGATCAGCCGCTGGAGGCCGCGATCTTCTTCCCGTCCGCCAACGAGGTGCGCGACGAGGTCGACGACTACTTCAAAGATCTGGCCAAGGAGTCCAGCCAGCTCAAGCTCACGCACTACGACTTCGACATCGATCCGGTCAAGGCCAAGGAGTACGGCGTGACCACCAACGGGATCGTTGTGTTCGTACGCGGCAGTCGGCACGAACAGCTGGGCCTGTCGAAGGACATGGAAGGCGCCAAGGCGGGGCTCAAGATCCTCGACAAAGAGGTGCAGCAGCGCCTGATGACGATCGTGAAGCCGCCGCGCTCGGCGGGCTTCACCCTGGGCCACGGCGAACGCACGTGGGAGCGCGGCGAGACCGACAACGACAAGCGCAGCGGCATCGCCGTGCTGCGCGACGGTCTCCTCGATCAGAGCTACGAGGTCCGCTCGGTGAACGCGGCCGACGGGTTGATGAACGAGATCCCCAAGGGGATCAACCTGCTCGCGATCATCGGGCCGCGGACGCCGTTCCAGCCCGAGGAGTACGCGACGATCAACCGCTACATCGACGGCGGCGGACGCGTCCTGATCGCGCTCGATCCCGAGAACAAGGTCGACATGCACGAGGTGCTGGGCCCGCTGAACCTCATCTTCAAGCCGGAGACGCTGGCCAACGAGATGTCGTTCGCCCGCCGCATCGAACAGAAGATCAGCGATCGCACCAACCTGGTGGCGTCGACCTTCACCTCGCATCCGTCGGTGACGACGCTGTCGCGGCTGGGTCCGCGCGCGGCCGTCGTGCTCCCCGGCGCGGGCTGGATCGACACCAAGAAGGATCGCACCGCGGCGATCCCGGTCGACTCCCCGATCAAGGCGCACTACGCGACGTTCGTCGACAAGAACGGGAACTTCACGCAGGACCCCGGCGAGGACAAGCGCCAGTGGGAGCTGGCGGCGACCGCCGTCAAGAAAGACGCGCGCGTGTTCGTGATCGCCGACTCCGACTGGATCGCGGACGAAGCGATCAAGATCCCCGGCAACAGCGTGCTGGCGCTGGACGTGATCCACTGGCTGATGGGGGATGAGGCCTTCTCCGGCCAGACGTCGACCGAGGCGGACGTGAAGATCACCCACACGCGCAAGCAGGACGTCGCCTGGTTCTACTCGACGATCTTCCTCGCCCCGGCGCTGGTGATCGGCGCCGGCGTCGCGGTCACACGCAAGTCGCGCCGCAAGCGCCGAGCAGAAAAGCGCGCCGCGCCGGCCGCGCCACCGTCACCGCCCCCCGCGGATACGACGGGAGGTGCACCATGACCGGGCGTGGGCTTGCCGTACAGGGCGGACTCGCGCTCGTCGGTCTGGTGACCGTGTACGCGACGTGGCAACGCGAGCCCGAGCGCGCGCCGGGCGCTGTCACCGTCATCGACGCCAGCAAATCGGACGTGACGCTGGTCCATTACGAGGACGACACGACCGCCGTCGATCTCACGCGCGGCAAGACCGGCGACGACGACGGCGTCTGGTTGCATCTGGTCACGAAGCCGAAGACCGAAGCCAAGCCCGACCCGAAGGCTGATCCGAAGGCCGCCAAGCCGGCGACGCCGCCGGCCCCGCCGCCGCCGCGCGATCTGCCCGGCGCCGACAACGCGAAGAAGCTGTTCGAGCAGTTCGCGCCGCTTGTATCGATGCGCGCGTTCGGCGTGCTGGACGCGGCCAAGCTGAAGGAGCTCGGGCTCGACAATCCCAAGCGAAAGGTCGCGGTGACAGTGAAGGGCGCCGTTCGCGATTATGAGATCGGACAGCCGACGACGACGTCTTCGGGCGAGTCGTTCCTGCGCGACATCCGCGACGGACGCGTTTACCTGATGCCCCGCAACCTTCTCACCGAGCTGCAGAACGCCAGCCACCTGGTCGATCGCCGCCTGCACACGCTGGAGATCACCGAGTTCGATCGCTTCAAGCTGTCATCGGGCGGCAAGCAGAAGGAATTCGTCTCCGTCGGCCGTGAGTCGCCGAAGACGATCGGCTTCGCTCCGGCGAAGACGCCGGACAAAAAAGATCAGATGGTGAAGAACTGGCACGACGCGCTCTGGCGCATCTTCCCGACCGAGCTGCTCGGGAAGGGTGAAGAGCCCCCGGGCGGCAAGCTCTCGATCATCCTGCGCGTGGACTACACCGAGAAGGGCAAGAACGTCGGCTGGATCGAGATCGGGCGCGTCGAAACAGCGAGCGGCGTAACGGAAGACGCGGCGCCGACGGGCGATCTCTACGCCCGCACGGAGCACACGGCTGGCTGGGCGAAGATCCCGTCCGGTGGCACGGTCATTCCGGACGCGCAGAAGCTGATCGCGGCGCCGTAACCGACCGCGATCCGTCGATTCGGTCGATCCGCTCCGGGCCTTCTGTTCGTGCTCGTGTGCGTGCTCTCGCGCGCGCTTACGGGCATGGACGCAAGACGGTAATGAAGCCCGGGACTTATTGACCTTG
>DATMZL010000832.1:0-3148 GCA_035607075.1 Polyangia bacterium | reverse complement strand
CCCCGCCAGTCGTGCCCGCAACGCCAGCCGCGCCACCCCGCCCGCCCGACGGTGACGAGCCGCCACCACCGCCCGCGCCCGGCATACCCGTGCCCGCCGACGACGAGCAACCGACGACGAACAGCATCGCCGCCAGCCATTTTCCCAAGGGTCGCGCCATTAGTTAAGGAGCCTACCCAAATACGGGCTGGTCGGGAACGACTTCGTGCGCGGCTACTCGGGACCCCTGAGGAGGCAGATCTCCTGCCGCGACCGGTCGCCCACCTCCTTGTGGTGCGCCACCCTGACCCGGCTGATGACCGTTGCGAGCCAGCTCTCGGCCCGGTCGTTGAATGCCGGGCGGTTGGGAATCGACAGGCAATCGTCGTCCGTCAGCGTGACGTCCGCGGGCAATTGCGCGCGGAAGCGCTCGCGCGCAGCGCCCGAACCTGCCGCCGCCTGCCAGCGCGCGATCACGTCTGGCTTGGGCGGAAACAACGGCTTCGGTTCGCCCAGCGCGACGTAGAACGTCACGTCCTTGCGCATCCCTCGCCAGACCTCGTCGATCGGAAGG
Organism: Polyangia bacterium; assembly: GCA_035607075.1. Classification (GTDB taxonomy): domain Bacteria; phylum Myxococcota_A; class Polyangia; order Fen-1088; family Fen-1088; genus JADGRB01. Next base: position 2,595 of record DATMZL010000832.1, on the reverse strand, counting down.
CCGGCGTCCTGCTCGAAGGCACCGAACACGGCGCGCGCCGCGTTCTCGACGCAGCGCCGATCCTCGTCGGTCATATCGAGGTGCAGCTCCGTCTCGAGCTTCGGCCGCCAGGGGTGGATCGAGCCGGGTTCGGGCTCCCGCTTACGGTCCGGGTGGAGGACGACGCGCACCTCGCCCTGCCGATGGCCCGCAGCGGCGCGCGCCGCACATTTCTCGTGGACCTTCTCCTCGATTGTCGCGACGACATCGTCGGCGGCAGGCAAGACCGGACCGGTGCCGCCACAATCCGGCTCGTTCCGGCGCTCGGATGCGTCGGCGTCCGCTGCCTCCTCCGACTGCAGTTTTTCGTCCGTCGGCAGTGGGAAGACCCCGCCGCATTGTCGCGGCTCGGGTGCTGGCGCCGTCGCGCACCCCGACAGGACGGCCAGCATCGCGATGACCCGCCACATGACGGGACGATCGTACACCCTCGGCTGGGCGGTCAGATGCCGTTGCGGCGAAGGATGTGGCGCGCCTGTTCCTTGTCGGCGCTGAACGAGAACGAGTCGAAGAGGCCGAAAGCGTTCTCGCCGTCGACGATGTGCGGCGCGCACAGCTCGAGCACGCGCAGCTTTGTCGCCGAGAACGCGACCAGGTCGATCAGACTCTTCACCTGGCCGATGCGGAAGAAGTTGCGCGTCGCGGCCTGGGCGACGACCGCGATCTGCGAATCGGAGAAGGTCTCGTTGCGCACGTTGGCGATGAGCGCGCGGAACGGCCCCTCGTCCATCGCGCGCGGGCGCGGAGGCGAGGGCGGCGTCTCCAGTTCCGGCGTCGGCGACGGCGGATCGTAGGGACGAACGTGATGCGGCGGCGGAACGATCGGAGCCGGCGGCGGCGCTTGAACGGGCCGCGCCGTGTAAGGCTCGAAGCTCCAGAGCTGGTCGGCGCCGCCGTCGCACGTCCACAGCAGGACGTTGTCGCCGCGCGCGCCGGCGCGGCCGTTCACGTCGAGGCACAGGCCGCGTTTCATGTTCCGAAGCTCGAACGTTCCGTGCCCGCGCGGGACCAGCTTCCAGCGCTGGTCGTCCATCGACTCACAGCGATACACATCGACGTTCGCGCCCTGCTGCCCGTCGTAACCGGCGGCGTCGAGGCAGGTCCCATTCAGCGTGTTGCGCAGCTCGCCGGTGCGCGTGAACGACCAGACGTGGTCGGGGTCGTCGTTGCACTCCCAGAGGAAGACGTTCGCGTCACCCTGCGCCGCCCAGCCGGCGACATCGAGGCACATCCCCTGCGCCGCGTTGCGCAGCCGGCCGGTGCCCGGCGGGGGCGGCAGGCCGCGCCCGCCGCTGCGCCCGCGCTGCGCCTCGGCGGAACCGCTCGCGAACAGGGTCGTGACCAGCGCGGTCGCGAGGACGGTGAGCTTGAAATTCTTCGCCATGTGTCCGCTCCAAAAAATCGACGCCCGCGTCGGCGGGCTTGAGCTGAGACAGCGACGGGCGAAGAAAAATTTTCGCGCGGGCGATCGTCAGGGTGGTGGCGCGCGTCTCTCGCCTCTCGCAAGGCTTGCCCTCACCCCGACCCTCTCCCGCAAGCGGGAGAGGGAGGAAGATCCCTCGCCCGAAGATCCGGGCCCGAAAAAGATCGGTCCCCTCGCCCCAGGATCTGGTCCCCTCGCCCCGCGGAGCGGGGAGAGGGCTAGGGTGAGGGGTCCGGCGCTCCGGGTCAGGCGATGCCGGGGCGGGCGCCGGTCTTGCGGCGCGGCGGCGGTGTCTCTTCAGTCGGCTTTGCGGCCGACTTCTTCGCGGCGGCGAGCGAGCCGACGAGGGCGATGTCCAGCACCTCATCCATGGTGCGAACCGGCTTCACGGTCAGCTTCGCGGTGACATGGGGCGGGATCTCCGACAGCTCGGGCGCGTTCGCCGCCGGGATGATCGCCGTCGTGACGCCGACGCGCGACGCCGCGAGCAGCTTCTCCTTCAGCCCGCCGATCGGCAGCACCTTGCCGCGCAGCGTGAGCTCGCCCGTCATCGCGACGTCGTGCCGCACAGGAATCCCCGCGATCAGCGACACCAGCGCGCAAGCCATCGTCACGCCCGCCGACGGACCGTCCTTGGGGATGCCGCCCGCCGGCACGTGGATGTGGATCTCGCGGCCCGCGTAGAACTCGCTGGACAGCCCCAGCGTCAGCGCGTACGCGCGCGCGAACGACAGCGCCGTCTGCGCCGACTCCTTCATCACGTCGCCCAGCTGGCCCGTCAGGATCAGCGAGCCCTTGCCCGCCATGGTCTGCGCCTCGATGTGCAGCACTTCACCGCCGTACGGCGTCCAGGCCAGCCCGTTGACCGTGCCGACCTCCGCGGCGGTGTGCATCTCGTCGCCGAGGTAGCGCGGCGGTCCCAGGAAAGTCGGTACCTCGTCGACGCCGATCACCGGACCGCGCGGCTTGCCGCCCGCGTCCAGCACCGCCGCCGCCGTGGCCGCGTGCGCCGCCGTCTCGACCACCCGCCGCGCGACCTTGCGCGCCAGCGTCGCGATCAGCCGTTCCAGCTCGCGCAGCCCCGATTCGCGCGTGTACTCGGAGACGACGCGGCGCAGGACGTCGCGCCCGAC
>DATMZL010000483.1:0-5766 GCA_035607075.1 Polyangia bacterium | reverse complement strand
GCTTGATCGGCAGCCGCGTGCCGTCGACGATCTCGTCGCGATAGAGGTTGGTGACCGGCACCTCGGCGGTCGGGATGAACCAGAAGTCCTCGACCGCGTCGCGGTACAGGTTGTCGCCGAACTTGGGCAGGTTGCCTGTGCCGACCAGGCAGTCGCGGCGAACCATGTACGGCGGGTAGATCTCGACGTAGCCGTGCTTCTGCGTGTGCAGGTCGAGCATCAACGTGATCAGCGCGCGCTGCAGCCGCGCGCCCCAGCCCTTGAGCACGTAGAAGCGCGTGCCGGAGATCTTCACGCCGCGCTCGAAGTCGATGATGTCCAGCGCGGTGCCGAGATCCCAGTGCGGCTTCAGCGCGAAGTCGTAGCTGCGCTTCTTTCCTTCCTCGCGCAGCACGACGTTCTCGCTCTCGTCCTTGCCCACCGGCACCGACGGGTGCGGGAGGTTCGGCAGCTCCAGCAGCAGCGTCTCCAGGGCGGCCTCGGCGGAGGTCAGCTCGACGTTGAACTTCTCGATCTTGTCCTTCAGCGCGCTGCTTTCAGCCTTGGCGCGTTCGCGCGCCTCGCCGGCGGCGGCGCGGCCGATCTCTTTCGACAGCCGGTTCTGCTCGGCCTGCAGCGTCTGTGATTCGTTCTTCAGGTCGCGAACGCGGGTATCGGCGGCGATCACGCCGTCCAGGTCGACCGCGGCGCCGAGGCGCTGGTAGGCGGTGCGGACTTCGTCGGGCTTTTCGCGCAGCAGGCGGGTGTCGATCACGGCCCGGCAGTGTACCCGACCGCCGTCGCAGCCGGGAGCGCCGTTTCGTCTACATGGGAACCCTCTAAGGGTTCCCAAACCCTCCCGCGATGGTACGCGGCGAGCTGAGCTCGCCGGCTCCCCACGCGATCAGCTCGGTCGCAAACAGCTCCCGCATCAGGTGGGCGATGCCGACCCGGCCGCCGCCCATGTGCACGGCGACCTCGTCGGCGAACTCCACGGCGGACTGGAAGCGCTCGCTGGGATCCAGCGCCAGCGCGCGTTCCAGGATCTGCGGCGCCGGATCGGGGAGCCGCCGGATGCGCGCGAAGTCCTCGCGCAGCAAGCCGGCGGCGGCGTGGTGGAGGACCTCCAGGTCGTTGTGTCCGGCGTACAGCATCTCGCCCGACAGGGAGTGGTAGAGGACGAGCCCCAGCGAGAACAGATCGCTGCGCGCGTCGACCGTCTGGCCGCGCGCCTGCTCGGGCGACATGAAGTTCGCGTTCCCTTTCACGATGCCGATCTGCGTCCGGCTGACGCGATCGTTCGACTTGACGATGCCGAAGTCCGACAGCTTCACCTCGCCCGCCAGCGACACGATGATGTTGCCGCCCGCGATGTCGCGGTGGACGATGCCCAGCGGCGTTCCGTCGGGGCCGCAGCGCGTATGCGCGAAGGCGAGCGCTTGCAGTGTCTCGTGCGCGGTGAAGTAGGCGATCGGCGAGGGCAGGCCGGCGCGTCCGACGGCGCGGTGGCGATCCATCACGCGTCCGAGGTCGCGGCCGGCGATGTACTCCTGGGTCATGAAGTATTCGCCGCCCACGACGCCGAAATCGAAGACCGGGACGATGTTGGAGTGCACCAGATCGGCCTGCAGGCGCGCTTCGTCGATGAACTGCGCGACCGCATCCTTGTCGCGCGCCAGCTCGGGCCGCAGGCGCTTGAGCACGAACGAACGCGAGAAGCCTTCGACGCCGACCGCCTTCGCAATGAAGAGCTCGGACATGCCGCCCTCGCTCAGGCGTTCGACAAGGCGGTAGCGGCCGAACACGGCCTGCGGCTCGCCGGCGGGCGGCGCGACGATCACGACGGTCGACGGGGGCGGCTCGTGCACGGGACGCACGTCGTTGTGCGGCTCGGTGCGGGACTCGCCGAACTTCAGCGTCGTCTCGTGCACGATCGGGACGACGACCGCTTCCGCGGCGGGTGCGGTCGTCGTCGCGCGCGCCGCGCGGGTGGTCTTGCGGCGACCCAACACCAGCAGCACGAGGCCGGCCAGCGCGATGACGCCGGAGGCGCCCCACATCAGACGGACGTCGATTCCCTGCGGCGCCGCGGCGACAGCCGGGGGCGCCGGCGCTTTGTAGGGGCGGCCCAGCACCACGACGGCGTCGCTGTCGGCGAGGGAGGTCATCCGCGCCGCGCCCAGCAGATACGTCTCGCTGCCGATCGCAGCCTGCGTCGACGCGACGTTCTGGCGGCGGGCCGTCTTCACCACGTCAGCCTCGACGCCGGCGCCGCTGGTGATCCCGCGCGAGGCGACGAGCGTGTCGCCGACGATCAGCCTGACCAGCGGGAACTCCTTCCGGTAGGGCAGCCACCAGTCCTCGCTGTCGAGCAGGTCGACGATCGTCGCGGTGTCGACGTGGGCAGCGAGCGCGGCGTTCAGCGCGGGCACGTCGGCGGCCGCGCGTGCCTTGCCCTCGAGCGTTCCCTGCTCCGTCTGCTTGATCGCCAGCTGGCGCTCCGCATCGGCGCGGCGCGCTTCTTCCGCCTGCACGCGGATCTCGGCTGTCGATCGAAATGTGAGAAGACCGATCGCGAGCGCAGTCGCGATCAGCGTGCTACCGACGAGTCGTTTGACGATAAGCAAACGTCGCCTCCAAAGAGCGGGGCAGGGAAATCGTCGGGTCCGCGCGCGACCTTGACGACCGCGCGCAGAAAAAAACGAGGAGTGGAGGTACGATACGGCTGCGTTGCGTGAGGGCCCTTACGAGCCCGTGCCGCCGGTACCTCCGCCCATCCCACCGGCGCCGCCCCCAGAACCGCCGACGACGCCGCCGCCTGTGCCGGTGCCGGTGGATCCCGCGCTGCCGCTGGTCGACCCGCCGGAGCCCGTCGACCCGCCGCGTCCGCCGGTGCCCATTCCCATGCCGCCCGCCCCCGTCGAGCCGCCCAGGCCCGTGAGTGGGGGCTTGGACGTATTCTTCGACCAGTCCCACACGCTGCTCGGGTCGGAGCTGGCGGCCCTGGCTTCCTCGGCCTGCTGCGACGGGGACTTGCCCGTGAGGCTGCGGAGGAACTCGGCGAGGTCGTGCACCTCGCCGTCGGTCAGCTTCAGCGGACGGATCTGCGGCGACTTCACGCCGGCGAAGGTGCCATCGGGACCGCCGCCCTGGTTGTAGTGCCAGATGACGTCTTCAAGCGACTGGACCAGGCCGCTGTGGAAGTAGGGCGCGGTCTCGCCGACGTTGAGCAGCGACGGCGTGCGGAACATCCCCTCCAGGGTGTCGTCGTATTTCATGCAGGCGACGCGCGTGTCCGGTTGAAGGATGCTCTGGAGGGGGGAGGTCCTCATGACGTCCGTGCACTTGTCGATGATCGCCACCTGGATGCCGTCGGCGTCCGTCTTGCGGCAGGTGCACTCCCCGCTCTCGTTCGTGACGAGGCAGTCGAGGGTCGTCTCGTTCGCCTCCTGCAGGGCCAGCTGCGTGTAGTACGCCGTCGAGTACTTCACGATCTTGCCGCAGGCGGCGGCGTCGGCGATCGGGTCCACCCGCCGGCAGATGCAGTGTTCGCGGTCCTGCGTGCGCAGCACCTCGAGGCGCTCCTTGCCGACCTCGCGGTTGTCACTCCAGCGGCTGGCGCCGTTGAACACCAGCGGGTTCTCGGGATCCTCGTCGAGCGCGGTCAGCTTCGCGGTCTGGCCTGCCACCGCCGTGGCCCGGCCGCGGTTGGGTATCACGTTGGTCATGTTGCCGGGCACGACCGTGACGTTCGGCGCGCCGACGTTGTGGAACTTGTTGTCGGTCAGCGTCGGCCCGTTGTGGCAGTCGTTGCAGGCGGCCTTGCCGATGAATAGCCTGAGGCCGCGCTTCTGCGCCGACGTCAGCGCGGTTTGGTCGCCCTGGACGAAGCGCTGGAAGGGCGAGTCCGGCGTCAACATCATGCGCGGGTACGTGTCGAACACGCGGCCCATGTTGGCGCGGAACTGGTGGATGGCCATCTGCACATCGGGGGGCAGCGCCTCGAACGGGCCGGGCGCCGCGCCGATCGCTACCGGACCACCCGTCGCGGGGTAGACGCTGGGCGTATCGCCCAGCCGGTCATCGAGCTTCGTGTCCGGAAAGGCGGCGTTGTAATCGTCCTTGTACTTCGTGTACATGAAGTGCGCCTGCGCGAGCGGCGTGGCCGAGGTCCCCCAGACCGTCGTGCCATGCTCGACCAGCCCGTCGAAGGTCCCCGCCCACAGCGTCCACTCGTTCCAGGCGAGGTTCACCATCTGCCCGGTGTTGGTCGCCAGATAGTTGCGGCCGTGAGAGAGCCCCGGGATCTGACCGTTGTTGCCGAACGCACCGGTCGTGGTCTGGTGGGTGTCCGTGAAGTACTGCGTGTCGTGACAGTTCACGCACGCGACCTTCCGGATGTCACCGACGTTGCCTGACGGGCCCAGGACCGTGATCGCCTCGGCCACGTCCTTGTCGAAGAAGATCTTTTGGCCGAACTTCGCCAGGTCGATCTCGTCGTACCGTTTGTTGAACAGGTTGGGGGGCGGCCCGCCCTTGAGCGGCTCGAGCGCCTTGATCTGGCGCCATTCGTTGTCCGTGAACTCTGGAACCGGGTCGCAGCCCGTGCCCACGATACCGACGACGCAACCGAGCGCGAGAGCCGTAACGATCTTGTTGAAATGCATATTTTTCCTCCGGGCCCTTTGGCGGTTGATCAGAAGAACAGGACCATCGAGCTGGTCGCGACGTCGTTGTCGAACTCGTTGATGCCGCCGTACTCGTCGTTGTGCAGGTACTCGGCCTTGACGACCATGTGCGGGTTCACGACAACGCGGAACCCGGCGGTGAGGCGCTGCTCCTTGGTGATGTAGATGCGCTCGTCGCCCAGCGTGACGATGGCGTTGCGGTTCTCGTAGCGCGCGTAGATGCCGAACTGCGCCAGCAGCTGCCAGTCGATCTCGAGGTAGCCGGACAGGTTGAGGTGCAGGCCCCAGACGCCGTCGAGCGGATCGGGGTGGCCGGGCGACCGGCCCTCCATCAGCTGCCCCTTGATCTGGAGGTTCACGCCCAGGTACTGGAGGTCGCCGCCCGCGAGCCACATCTTGCCGGCGTTGTCGTTGGCGCGATCCTGGCCGCCCCATTCGCCCGAGAAGCCGAGCTCCAGGCGATCCTCGTTGCGAAACACGCGGCCGACCGGGATGCTGACCGCCGCGCGACCGTTCAGGAACTTGGAGTTGTTCTTGTCGATCTCGCTGTAGAAATGGAACATCTCGATCGTCGACGAGTTGTTCGTGACCGACGCGGCGAGGATCAGCCAGTCGTTGAACAGCTTGCTGCGCACCTTGATGCCCAGCTGCGATCCGGTCGTGTAGCGGGAGATCAGCGACGGCGTGATCCCGAAGCGTTGATCGGACTTGCGGTCTTTGTACTCGATGCCGAACAAGGGCATCGATTTGCCCACGAACAGCGACGTCTTGCCGTTGGCCGTCAGCAGATACTCCAGCTCGCCCACGTCGGCCTCGATGAAATCGCCGATCGCGAAGTCCGACCCGGTGCGCGGGATGAAGTTGACGCTGGCGCGCATGATGGCGCGATCGGACAGCTGGAAGCGCGGGCGCAGGTTGATCTCGTTCAGGATGAAGCCGGCGGCGCCGTTGGAGTTGATGCTGTCGAAGCGGGTGACGCCCGGCGCCTCGCCCAGGTCCGCCACCTCGCCGCGGCTGTTGACGGCGGTGGCGAGGATGTCGCCCAGGAACACCCAGGAGTAGCCCGCGTACTGGGGGAACTGGCGCATCTCTATCGGCC
>DATMZL010000754.1:0-2543 GCA_035607075.1 Polyangia bacterium | reverse complement strand
CGATCTGGTAGACGTCGGCGAGGAACATCATCTCCGTCGAGGTGCCGCCGTTATCGATGGTCCCGATCTCGATGCCGTTCGCGCCCGTCCAGCCCGAGCGCGCGTCGCTTCCGTTCCAGGGCGCCGCGTACACGGACTTGTCGTTCTTGTACCAGCCGCCGTGCGGCATCTGCCACGTGATCATGTTGTCGGCGAGCGTCCTGTCGGCCGTCAGCTTGGCCGCGTCGCTGCCGGCGGTGCTGAGCCACGAGGTGTACGTGTTCACGATGCCGGCGAGCGGGTTGCCGGTCTGATCGAGCAAGACCGCGCCGCTGGTGCCCGCGCTGCCGCCCCCGGTCCCGCCGCGCCCCGTGCTGCCCGCTGCGCTGCCGCCCGTGCCCGCGGCGCCGCCGCGACCCGCGCCGCCCGCCGTGCCGCCGCTGCCGGCTGTACCGCCGCCGGTTCCTGCGCTCCCGGTCGTGCCGCCCCGACCGCCGGAACCGGCGCCACCTGTCGTACCCGCGCCGCCCGTCGTGCCCGCGCTACCCGTCGTACCGCCGCCGCCCGTCGTGCCGGCGCTGCCCGTCGCGCCGGCGCTACCCGTCGTGCCGGCGCTGCCGGTCGTGCCCGCGCTGCTCGTCGTGCCAGCGCTGCCCGTCGTACCGGCGCTGCCCGCGCTCCCGGTCGTGCCCGCACCGCCCGTGGTCCCTGCCCCGCCCTTCGTGCCCGCGCCGCCGCTCGCGCCGGCCGTACCCGTCGAGTTCGGCGGCGTGTCGCCCGCACAGGCCTGGAACAATGACACGGCGCTCGCGGCCACCACGGTCAGGAATCGTCGCTGCATCAATGCCTCATGTTACGGCGCCCGCGAATTGATCAAAGAAGATCCGTCTCCTAGGCTTCAGCGCCCATGTTGGAGGTGGTCATCTTGATTGGGTTTCAGGGCGGCGGGAAATCGACGTTTCGAGCGCAGCGGTTCGATGGGACGCACGCGTCAGTAAGGATCTGCTGCGGAACAATCGCCGGCCGGAGCGCCGGCAGCAGCGGCTGATCGCCTGACATCGAACTCCGATGGACCTTGCCGGTCGGCGCACTGCAACCGTTCGAACACGGAGCAACTGAACCGCATCGGGTATCACGGGCGGCAAATGAGGCATGAGGCACACGCGGAGTGAGTTGAGGCAGGTATGTTCCCGAAAATGCGGCTCATAGCATTGCTAGCGGTGGTGTCGTCCTATTCCGCAGTCGGCTGTGACAGCGACGGCGGGTGTACTGGTTCATGCCCGGGGCCGTTTCTCGGGCTCGGTATTGTGGTGTACGCCGCGGTGGACGGCGTCGCCGTAAAAGGCGTCGAAGCAACGCTCATGGGACCGACGACGGTGACGCTGTCATGTGAGCCCAGCGCCAACGTGCCAGCTGCGACGAGTTGTTTATGGCCCCTGGGCGCGCAATTCGCTGAGGGAGCGTACACGCTGCTGGTGGCGGCCCCTGGTTTCCAGTCAAAAGCGCTCAGCGCAACGCTATCGCTCCCGCCGATGATCGAGCCGTCAACAGTAACCCTCGATCCTGCCTGAGCGAGGCCGCCGGCGGCGCGGCAGTTCGACTCGCCGGTCGCAACGATAGTCGCTCCGCGCCGCAGGCGCGTGTGCGACTAGAGTTTTTTCAAGCGACCGCGCGCGGGCGCGGCGCGCATGAGATGATGCGCGCCGTGTCTCTCGCTACCCTCGCGCTCGCGCTCGCGCTCGCGGCCGCCGGCTCGGTGGGCGCGGCGGAGGCCGCCGCTCCTGCGCCGGCCTCCGCGCCGGCAACCGTAGCCCCCGCGAACGCCGGCGAGCCAGCCGCGCGCGCGCACGCCGAGCCGGCCGCAGCCGCGCCGGCGCGGGTGACCCGATACACGCTGTCCCCGGATCAGGACCAGAAGGCCCGCCGCTTCGGCCAGATTCGCCTGTGGGGCACGATCCTCGGCTTCGTCTGGAGCCTGGTGACGTTCTGGATTCTCCTGCGCTGGAAATGGGCGGCGCGGTTTCGCGACTGGGCGGAGCGGAGATCCGCGCGGCGATTCTTCCAGGCGTTCGTCTTCACCGCTCCGCTCGTCCTCGCGATCGGCATCATCGGCTCGCCGATGGCGGTGCTCCGTCAGGCGATCATTCGGCGCTACGGATTTTCGATCCAGGACTGGGGATCGTGGCTGGGGGATTGGATCAAAGGACAGCTCGTAACGGTCGTGCTCGCGACGCTGCTGGTCTGGATCCTTTACGGCGTGATCCGCCGTTCGCGCCGGCGCTGGTGGCTGTATTTCTGGCTCGCTTCCCTGCCGATCGGGCTGGCCGTCTTCGTCGTCCAGCCGCTGGTCATCGATCCCCTGTTCTTCAAATACGAACCGCTCGCCCGCAAAGAGCCCGCGCTCACCGCCGACCTGCAGCAACTGGTTCGCGCCGCGGGACAGGACATTCCCCCCGAGCGCATGTTCTGGATGGGCGCGAGCGAGAAGCTGACCATCATGAATGCGTCCGTCGATGGCTTCGGGACCTCGACGCGGATTGTCGTCTGGGACACGACGATCAAGG
>DATMZL010000965.1:0-3083 GCA_035607075.1 Polyangia bacterium | reverse complement strand
CGACGGGAGCGGGCGGTGTGGGCGGAACGGGCGGCGCGGCAGGCCGGGGTGGTTTCACGGGCACCGGAGGGACGGCGGGCGGCGGCGGGAGAGGTGGACAAGGCGGCGCGACGGGCTCGGGCGGCAGAGGCGGCGCGAGCGGCGGCAGTACGGGCACCGGCGGCAGCACGGGCACCGGCGGCAGCACGCCCGTGAACTGCACGGCCATGGTCCCGAGCGGCGGCACGTCTCACTGCTCGTCGAACCAGTCGGGGACCGTCGGGAGCCAGCAGTGGACGATCTGGTCGAGTGGCAGCGGCGGCTGCCTCATCACGTACGGTTCCGCCGCTGCTTTCAGCGCGACCTGGAACAACTCGGGCGATTTCCTCGCGCGCGTCGGTCTGTCCCTCGGCTCCAACAAGACCTACGACCAGTTCGGAACGATCGCGGCGGACTTTGCCGAGACGAAATCGGGCAGCGGCGGCGGCTACTCATCGATCGGCGTCTACGGATGGTCGGTCAACCCGCTCGTCGAGTGGTACGTCACCGAGGACTCGTGGAACGGTCAAGGCACCAGCGGCACGAAGAAGGGCACCTTCACCATCGACGGAGAAGGCACGTACAACGTCTACCAGCGCATGCAGAACAACCAGCCGTCGATCCAGGGCACGGCGAGCTTTCCCCAGTTCATCAGCATCCGGACGACAGCCCGCACCTGCGGTCACATCTCGCTGAGCAAGCACTTCGACGCGTGGAAGGGTTTCGGCATGACGCTGGGAAAGATGGAAGAGGCCAAGGTCCTCGTCGAGGCAGGCGGCGGCAGCGGCCGGATCGATTTCCCGGTCGCAAGCGTGACGGCCCAGTAGCGCGGTCCCGTCGTCGCGACTTCATCGCCGTGACTCCGGCGTTCACGTATCATTCGCCGCGACCGATGACGGGGATCGCGCTTCTGACCGCGCTCGCGCTCGCACCTTCCCCGGCCACCGGCCCCAAGGGCGAGGCGACGCCTGCGTGGCGCGGGCTGGTCGTGGTCCTGGTATCGCCGGCCGATGACGACGTCACGCGCAACGCGCTCGCGCGGATCACGGGCGAGCTGGCGGCTGCGCCGTTCCGGACGATCACCTTGCCGCTCGATCCCGACACCGACGTGCTCTCGCAGGTCCAGACCGCGGGCGACGAACAATCGGCGACCGCGACGTTCGCGATCGTCCGCGATCCAGATCTCGGGTCAAACCGCGTGACGATCTGGGTGTCGAGCCGCGTGACCGGAACGACCACCATCCGGCGGATGCCGGTCGCGAGCGGAAACATCGATCGGTCCGCGACGCGGCTGGCGGTCGAGAGCGTCGAGCTGATACGCGCCAGCCTCGCCGGTCTGTGGCCGTCGCCGCCGGTCTCGACACCGGCTGAAACCTTCGCGCCTGCGCCGCCGCCGGGCTCGGGCGTCGCCGTGGCGCTCAGCTTCGGGCGGACGACGGATTTCGGCGACGGGCCCGCGTTCTGGGCGCCCGCGCTCGCGGTGTCGTGGGCCCGGCCCGACAGCATCGGCGTGCGCGTGACGGCGAGCGGTTTCGGTCCGGGCGCCGACATTTCCTCCGAGGCGGGCAGCGCGCACCTCACGCGCGCTGTCGCGACGCTGGGTCTCGTTCGCTCATTCAGGGCCGATCGAACGGTGCAGCCCACCTTCGGCATCGCGGCCGGCGCGCAGCGCCTCGCGGTGCATGGCACGTCGCCGCCGCAGCTGGCCCGCGACGCGAGCGCGTTCGCGGGTCTCGCAGCGGCGAGTGCGGGGATCGCCGTGGCTCTCGCCGCCCGGGTCGCGGTCCTCGCCGAGCTCGACGCGATGTTCGTCTGGCCAGCCTCGAAGGTTCGCATCGCCGGCGCCGATGTCGCCGTCTTCGACGGTCCATCGCTCTTCGCGCATCTGGGCGTGCGCGCGACGTTCTGAGCCGCAATGCTAGGCTGCGCGTCTATGCAAACAGGTGGGCGAGCAGCTGTCGCGGCGACCGCTTGCATCGTGCTGCTCGCGGCGTGCTCGCCGAATGTGCTCGTCGGGATCGACTCGTGCACACCGGGTGCGGTCGAGTGCTCGGGCCTCGTCCACCGATACAGCTTCGACGGCGTCGGGACCACGGTGCTCGATTCGATTGGCACCGCCCACGGGTCCGTCGTGAACGCTGCGCTCACGGGACAGGGTGCCCTGGCGCTGGTCGGTGCGATGGGCGATCAGGCCCAGTACGTCGTCCTGCCACACGGGCTGTTGCGGGAGCTACACGACGCGACCTTCGAAGCGTGGATCAACTGGGCCGGTTCCGCGGCCCACGATGGAACGCGCACGGCGTGGCAGCGCATCTTTGATTTCGGCGAAGGGACGACGGGCATCGAGGGCGAGCAGGCGTCCGGCGGGGACGCGCTCAGCTACCTCTTCCTCACGCCACAAACCGCACCGAGGACCGCGACCGAGGACCTCGCGACGCGGGTTGCCTTTCAAGTACCCCACAACCCGCAGTCGGTGACGCTGGAGACCGTCGTGAACACCAGCCCTCTGCCGATTGACGTCGACTCCCACGTCGGCGTGGTGATTGATTCCCGCGGCCACCGGATGTCGCTCTTCGTCAACGGCGCGATCGTTGGCGCCGTCGCGCTCACGCAGGACGATCCCTTGAGTTACGTGTACGACATCAACGACTGGCTCGGGCGCTCGCAGTTCCCGGCGGACGACGGATTCACGGGCAGCTTCCTCGAGTTTCGCATCTACTCGGTCGCGCTCACGGCCGCCCAGATCGAAGCCAACTACCACGCCGGCCCCGATGTGATCCCGTGACCTGATCGATCATTAGCGAAATTGCAGGTTGCGCTCGTTTCCGTAACAAACGAGTCGGGCCGCGCCAAGTAAGTGAACGGGTCTGAGCTCTAGCCCACACGAAAGGCCCCCTTATGCGACGCGTGCGCTCGATCGTTCCCTTATGCGGTCCCTTCGCCTTGACGACTCTGCTTCTGGCGGCTTGCGCCACCAGCGAGACCGGGGAGAGCGGCACCGGGGGAAATGGCAGCGGCGGATCGAGCGCCGGCGGTGAGACGGGACGGGGCGGATCGGCGGGCGG
>DATMZL010001082.1:0-3409 GCA_035607075.1 Polyangia bacterium | reverse complement strand
CCGCGGCGGCCAGGGCGAACAACTCCTCACGGTCGGCGTGCTCGAGGGTCGCGTCGATGCCATCTCCGTCGGCGTCGGCGAGGATCCGGTCCCAGTTGCCGCTGGCCAGGTCCGCGGCCCAGCGACGCGTGCGCGCACCCTTCGCCGGGGATGCGGACGCCGGTCTCGCCGCGGTCGAAGGCGCCCTCCGCGGCGCCGCGGACGGCGGCGCGGGGGCGAGCGCCGCCACGTCGATGGGCGCAGGCGCGACTTCCCCGGGCGGCTCTCGGGTGATCAGGGTCTCCGCGCGTGGCAGGCTGACGACGAGACGCTGACCGGCCTCCAGGGCGATACCTCCGTTGACGACGGGACCGCTGACCACGACACGGCCGTGTCGCAGGCGCAGCTCGAACCGCTCGCTCGCCGGATCCCAGGACACCGTGAAGACGGTCCCTTTGACCGTGACCAGGAACGGCCCCGCCTCGACCAGCCAGCGATGGGTGCGGCTCTGCGTGATCTCGAGCGAAGCGGTGCCGTGCTCGACCGCGAGGTGCGCACCGTCCCTGGCGACCGAACGAAGCCGCCCGCGCGCGCCGGGCGTCAACGCGAACGTGCTCCCTTCGCTGAAGATCACCTTCACGCCCACGGCACCCGACTGGGCGAGATAACCGCCCTCGAGCTCCGTTCCTCCGTCGATCCGGGAGACGGCGACCGGCGGTTCCGACACCTGCGCGTGCTTGACCGACGTGAGCTTGAGCGCGACCAGGAGACAGGTGGTGGCCGTCGCACCGACGAGGGCCAGGCGAACGAGGCGGCACCGCCGCGCCAGGCGACGGGCAAAGAGCGCACGGAGCGCGTCGAGGCCTTCGTCCAGCTCCGCACGCGAGTGGACCTCTGCGGCGTCGCGTCCCAGCTCGGTGAGCACGACGAGGGCAGGCGCATCCGTCGGATCATCTGCATCGTCGGAGATCATGGTCGGCGACCCCAGTGCTCTCCCCGCGCGAGCCCGGCCAGCTCCGGGTCAGCCTCCACCCATCGCGACAGTCGCGCCGACGCGTACGTGATCGACCGCTTCACCGTCGAGATCGAAAGGTTCATCGTCGCGGCGATCTCGTTGACCGTCAGCGATTCCATCCGCCGGAGGACGAAGACCAGGCGATCGCGCGGCGTCAGGCGATCGAGCAAGGCGTAAAGCTGCGCCAGGAGATCGCGCGATTCGAAATCCGCCGCGCGGAAGAGGACCTCGGGCGGGGCGTCGGTCTTCAGAAACGGGATCCAGCCGCGCACCTTTCTGCGGCGCAGCTCGGCCTTGAGCACGCGGACGGCGAACGAATAGACGAAGCTGCGAAGCCGGTCCGGGTCGCGCAGTGTCCTCGCCCTCCGGAACACGCGATAAAAGACTTCCTGGACGACGTCCTCGGCCTCGGCCCGCGCGCCCAGCGATCGCTCCGCCGTCAGCAGCACCATCGGCGCGAAACGGTGCCACGTCTCGGCGATCGCCCATGCCTCGCCCGCGATCAGGCCCGCGGCGACGTCAGCGTCGCGCGCGCGCGCACCGCTCACCAGGGACAGAGGCGCATTTGATCGATGGGTTCGCACGGCGCGACCGGTGCTTCGAGACGCCAGGCAGTTTCTCGGCCCGCGCCAACTGGTTCAGATTTCGATCGTGCGTAGCTGCATGCGGCGTGTCGCCGCGCGCGCATGACGATTCAGCGTCTCCGACGAGGCCGGACGACGTTGGTCGGCAAGCCGTGAGGAAGAACGGGCCAGCGCGCGCAGCACTGGATCGCGCTGAATGCCGTCGAAGACCTTGCGAAGCGCCCGGTTGAGCCGCCGTCTCGTGCCGACAACCGTCTCACCCATCACGATAGCGACGACGCGTACCTCCAGTTTCTCGACGTGGTGATACACGAACGCGATCCGATCGGCTGTACTGAGGCCGTCGAGGATCCGACAGAACCGCCGCCAACGTGTCAGCGCCACTGTCAGGGTGTGCTGATCACCTTCACCATCACGACGCCGTGGCTCGGCACCGACGCCGCCGTGTACGAACCGGTGAAGGATCCGAGGTCGGTGTGGCTCCAGAGATCGCGGACAGTGGCGGCGCCGGTCGGGATGCCGAGCGCGCTCCACTGCACGGTGATCGACGCAGTCGACGAGCCACGATTGAGCAGCGCCACCGCGCGCGTGTTCGTCCCCGACAGCGTTTTGGACCAGACCTCGAGATTCGTCGCCGGCGTCGCGACGCGCCGGCCCTGCACGCCCATCGGATCCTGATCGACCGCGATCACCTCTGCGTTCGTCAGCGTCGTCTTCGTGGCCGCGCTCATGCTGCGCAGATCGTTTCCAGCGATGAGCGGCGCGGCGAGGATCGCCCACATGCTGAAGTGGGTGCGCCCTTCCGTGTCGTTCAAGCCGTTGCCAACCTCCATCATGTCCGGGTCGTTCCAGTGGCCCGGCCCGGCGTACTGATACAGATCCCGATCGAGATCGACGAGCCCGATCATCGACGACCAGCTGCCGTTGATGTCGAAGCCGATGCGCCACATGTTCGCGATCTTCGACGCGTCGATCGAGCAGTTGCCCGGCGGGCATCCCGTGCCGTCGCCGGGGTTGATGCTGTAGAAGATCGGGCGACCCGCCGCCTTCAGGGCGCTCGCCATCGTCGCGAACCCGGTCAGCGGCGCGGTGCACTTGTCGTACTTGAGGTAGTCGATGCCCCACGACGCGAACGTCTGCGCGTCGGTCGTCTCGTGGCCGAGGCTCCCCGCACCCTGGCTGTAACCGCCGTAGATATTGGCGCAGGTCCTGTCCCCCGGGACCTCGTAGATCCCAATCTTCAGCCCCTTGCCGTGGATGTAGTCGGCGAGCGCGGGGATGCCGTTCGGGAACTTCGTCGCGTTCCATTTCAGCTTGCCGCTCGAATCGCGTCCGTCCATCCAGCAATCATCGAGGTTCACGTACTGGTAACCGACGTCCTTCATTCCGCTGGAGACGAAGATGTCGGCAATCTGCTTGATCAGCGTCTCGTTCAGGTTGTTGCACCCGAACGTGTTCCACGAGTTCCAACCCATCGGCGGCGTCGCGCCGATGACGCTGGCGCCCGCGGCGCCGCCGGTCCCGCCGGTCCCGCTGCCGGCGGCGCCGCCACGTCCGCCCGTCGTACCGGCTACGCCGCCGGTGCCGGCGCCGCCGCCCGTTCCGGCGGTGGCGCCGCCCCGACCCGCCGAGCCGCCGCTGCCACCGCGTCCTGCGGTGCTGCCCGCGGCGCCGCCACCCGTACCAGCCGCGCCGCCCGCGCCGGTCGTGCCGCCTCTACCGCTCGAGCCGGCATTGCCGGTCGCGCCTGCGGTACCGGCCGCGCCCCCCGACGCGGTCGCACCACCCGCACCGGCAATGCCGCTCGAACCCCCTCCCCCTCCTCCCGTCG
>DATMZL010000755.1:0-18466 GCA_035607075.1 Polyangia bacterium | reverse complement strand
GGCGAGGTCCGGGTCCTGCAGCTGTTGCTCGCGGAACGCGCGTCCGTCCATGACCGGCATCATCAGATCGAGCAGGATCAGGCAGGGCGGCGGGTCGGACGATGCGGCGAGCTTATCCAGCGCTTCGCGCCCGTGGGCCGCGCCGACGGCGTCATAGCCGTTGTCGCCCAGGAACTCGACGATACTCTCCCGTATCATCTCTTCGTCCTCGACGACGAAGATCCGGTGTGCCGCGGCGTTCAATTCAGGTCTACCGGCTGCACGAGGAGTTTCGACGGCGCGGCGCTGACCCGCAGCGGCAGCGTGATCTGGAAACGCGCGCCGCCCCCCGTCGCGTTGCCCGCGGAGACCGTGCCGCCGTGCGCGTCGACGATCGCCTGGATGAAGTACAAGCCGAGCCCGAGGCCGCCGTAGTTGCGGATCGAGGCGGCCCGTTCGAATCGCTGAAAGATGCGCTGCAGCTCGCCGTCGGGAATCCCCGGGCCGTGATCGCGAACTTCCAGCATGACGCCACCATCGTGGCGGCGGACGCTGACGACGATCGGCGCCCCGGCGCCGTACTTGATCGCGTTGGCGAGGAGGTTCGTCAGGGCCTGCTCGAGGCGCAGCCGATCCCACGCGCCAACGATTGGTTCCTGCGCGACGACGGAAAGCTCACAGTGCGCCTTCTCTGCGGAGGGCCGCAGCCCGTCGACCACGTGGAGGACGCCCTCGACCAGGTCGAACTCCTCGATGTCGAGATCGAAGCGTCCGGTGGCGATGCGTGACACGTCCAGCAGCGACTCGACCAGGCGCGCGAGGCGTTCGCTGCTCTGGGTGGCGCGCTGCAGCTTCTTCGCGACGTGATGGCTCGAGTCGTCCATCCGGTCGTGCAGCGTGTCGAGCTGCAGCTGCAACACCGTGAGCGGCGTCTTCAGCTCGTGCGCCGCCAGCGAGAGGAACTCGTCGCGCAGCCGGATAGCCTCCTCGGCCTTGGCGAGGTGCAGGCGTTCCTCTTCCATGCGGCGGCGCTCCGTCAGATCCCGGGTCACCTTGCCGAAGCCGAGTAGCTCGCCGTTCTCGCCGCGTAGCGCGGTGATGACGACGTTCGCCCAGAACTTCGTGCCGTCCTTGCGCAGCCGCCAGCCCTCGTCCTCGAAGCGTCCGTCACGGGACGCTTCCTCCAGCTCCCGCTCGCACTTTCCGGAGCGGACCTCCGCCTCTTCGTAGAACTCGGAGAAGTGGTGGCCGATGATCTCCCGCGCCTCGTAACCTTTGATCCGCTGCGCGCCCGCATTCCAGGTCATGACCCGGCCCATCGGATCGAGCATGAAGATCGCGTAGTCCTTGACCGCCTCCACCAGCAGCTGGAAGCGGGTCTGGCTCTCGCGCAGCTGATCCTGCGCCAGCACCGCGAGGTTGATGTTCTCGGGCCGCGACGCGATACGCTGGGTCAACGCTGGCTGGTCGACGGCGCCGTTTGCGAAGCGCGGGAGCGAGACCGTGAACGTCGTGCCGTCGGCCTCGCTCGATGAAACAGTGACCTCGCCGGCGTGCGCCTCCGCGATCCGCCGCGTGATGAAAAGGCCCAACCCCAGCCCGCGCGATCGGTCCCGCCGCCGCTGTCCGCCGGTCAGCGGATCGAAGATCTGCGCGACCATCGGCGGGGGAATCGCCCCCATGTTGTGCACCCGCACGCGAACGACGTCAGGCTCGCTTCCGTCGACGAGGACGCGGACGCCGGCGGCGGGCATCCCGTGTTGAAACGCGTTCGCGACGAGGTTGGACAGGACCTGGCCCAACCGGTCGGCGTCCCACGATCCCGCGGTGTCGCCGATCGTGCTCACGTCAATGGAACAGTCCGGATAGCTGCCGTCCAGCTCGTCCACCACCTGGTGCGCCAGTTTCGCGACGTCGATCGCCCTGGGTTCGATGGCGATCCCGCCGCCGACCCGAAGCCTCGTGAAATCGAGGAGCTGCTCGATCATCCGCGCCATCCGTTCGCCGCTGGCCAGCACGCGCGCCACCGCTTTCGTGTTGCGTGAGTCGGGGCTCGCGGCCTCGCGCACCTTGATCAGCTGCGCCGCCGTGGTGATTGCGCCGAGCGGCGCGCGCAGATCGTGGGCGAGCACGCCCACGAAGAGCTCGTTCACGCGGATGGTCTCGCTGAGATCGTCGGCAAGCTGGCGGGAACGGGCGGCGGCGTCCTTTTCGGCGAGGAGCTTTCCACGAAGCGCCGCCTCGACTTGCTTGCGACGGGCGATCTCGGCCGCGAGCGCGCGTGTCTGCCGCGCAAGATCCGTGCTCCCGCCGGCGGGGGACGGGGCTCCGACCGAAACGTGCGCGTGCGCGTTGCAGACCTCGTGAAGCGCCGCGCTGCCGGGCGCCCGCTCGAAGCCCGCGATCGCGTACCCGCACAGGAGGTCGAAGTGACGCTCTCGTGACAGCTCGCTCCACAATTCCTCGAGCGCGATCGCGGCGGCGCGGTTCTCGGCCTGCCACAGCAGATCGACCATCTCGCCGTAGGCGTGAACCTTCAGACGACGATTTCCGCGCGTGCCGCTCGATTCGATCAGGCCGCCCACGACCCGCCGGAAAAGATCCCGATCGGGCGAGGCGCCGACCATCAACTTGCCGAGCGTCGCAGCGGCATCGAGAATCGTGAGATCGCCGCTGGCCTGCGCGGCCTCCACGTCGACGTGCCTCGCCCGGAGGCGGTGGATGATCAGATCGCGATGAACCGGGGAGGCAATGACGATCGCGGCCGCGCCGGAGCGCAGCCCATCACCGATGAACGGCGCGACACGGTCGGCCAGCTCCTCGTCGCGGTCGTAGAAGGTGACGGCGTGCTCGCCAGCCTCGAACGGGCTCGTTGAATCGTTTGCCTGAGCCTCGGTCATTGCCCTACTTTCTCCGACTTCAGGCGACGAGCATAGCCATCCCCGTCGGCGTTGGCCACGCATGGCGGCATGAATCGGGCATCGGGGATGCTGGATTACCCGTCGGTGGCGCGGATCAGCGCGCGAAAGGCAGGGTCGCTCGCATACGGATGTCGCGCGACGAGGCGCCGACCTGCAACTCGACCGGCTTGTCGTACTCGACCGTGAAGCGCGCCGCGCGCTCGTCCCAGTAAGAGAGATCCGCGGCCGCGATCGACATCGTGACGTGCGCGGTCGCGCCCGCGGCGACGTTGACGCGCCGGAAGCCGCGCAGTTGCTGAAGCGGGCGCTGAACCGAAGATCCGGGATAGCTGATGTAGAGCTGGACGACCTCGTCCCCGGCCACCGCGCTCGTGTTCGTGACATCGACGCCGACCTCGACCGAACCGCACGCAGGCAGCGCGTCCGCGCTGACCGTCAGGTTGGAATACTCGAAGCTCGCGTACGACAGCCCGTACCCGAACGGGTAGAGCGGCGCGCCCGTGAAGTACCAGTAGGTCGTCCCACGCTTGATGTCGTAGTCGGTGAGCGCGGTCGGGATGTCGGTCTCGCTCTGGTACCAGGTGGTGGTCGTGTGTCCGCCCGGGTTGTAGTCGCCGAACAGCACATCGGCGACGGCGTTGCCCAGCTCCTGCCCGGAGTTGGTCACGTGGACGATCGCCGGGACGTGCTCGTCGATCCAGCCGATCCCCTGGGGAAAGCTGGAGACAAGGACGACGATCGTTCGCGGGTTGGCGGCGGCGACCGACTGGACCAGCGCCAGCTGCTCCGGGTCCAGCCCGATGTAGAGGCGGTCGACCTGCTCGCGGCCCTCATACGGCGACGGGCACGTTCCCCACGGCGGGTAGGGCTCGCCGCAGGTGGGGTGGTTGCCGACGAACACCACCGCGACATCGGCGAGCGCCGCCGCGGACGTCGCGCCGCCGCCGTTGTCGTTCAACGCGTAGTACACGGTCACGCCGTTCGCGCCGACCTTGTTCACGATTCCCTGGCGTCCGGTCACGTAAGGGTAGGGCGGGGTGCCGCCGTACCAGTCGCGCACGACCGAGTCGGCGCGCGGGCCGATCACCGCGACGGACTTGATCGCCTTTGCGTCGAGCGGCAGCGTCCTGTCCGCGTTCTTCAGCAGGACGATCGTCCGGCGCGTCACGTCCAGCGCGCGCGCCTTCGCCTCGTCGGTGGCCCAGGGCGTCTCGCTGCTCTGGATCGCCTTGTACGGGACGCGCGCCGGCGGATCGAAGTCACCGGTGCGGAAGCGGATGCGCAGCGCCGGTCCGACCGCCGCGTCGACGTCGGCGTCCGTGATCAGCCCCATCGCGTACGCCTCGTTGATGTTCGGCGCGACGTTGCTCTGCAGGAGCACGCCGCTTGTCTCGGCGACGGCGGCGCCGATCGCGTGGTCCAGGTCCGGGAAGTACTGCTGATCCTGCACCCAGTGCGTCGCCGCCTGGCCGTCGGTCGAGAAGAATCCCTCGAAGCCCCATTCGCCGCGCACCATGCCCCTCAGGATCGGCGACACGCCCGCGGGGACGCCGTTGATCTGGTTGTAGGCGGTCATGATGCCGTCGGCGTGACCCTCGCGAACCGCGGTCCGAAAGGTGGCGGTGTAGTACTCGCGCAGGTTGCGCGCGTCGACGTTCGACGAGCTCGTGAGCCGCGTCGTCTCGTTCGAATTGGCGGCGAAGTGCTTCAGCGTGCACGCCGCCCGCAGGTACGTCGGATCGTCGCCGTGCAGACCCGCGAGGTAGCCCTTCGCCATCTCGCCGACAAGGAAGGGATCCTCGCCGAACGACTCCTCGGTGCGGCCCCAGCGCGGGTCGTGGACCAGATCGACGTTCGGTCCGCGCGTGATGATGCCGATGCCGCGGCCGCTATCGGCGATGCCGCGGGCGTTGTAGACGCGCGCTTCGTAGCCGACCGTCGCGCCGACCGTCTTCATGACGTCGGGATCCCAGCTCTCACCCAGCCCGAAGACCTGGGGGAACTGCGTCGACATCGGCATGAAGGATCCGGTCGGCGCGTTGGGGTTCGCCGCGATCCCGAGGCCGTGGAGCGCTTCCGTTCCCAGCGACGCCGCGGGGAGGCTGATGCGCGGGATCGCGTTGTGGCTCCCGGCCAGGAGGCTCAGCTTCTCGTCGATCGTCAGCGTGGCCAGCAGGTTCGCGAGGCGCGCCTCCAGCGGCTGACAGGGATCCCAGAACGGGTAGGGGTAGTCGGCCGGGTTGCTCTCGCAGGCCGGTGCTGCGGGCGCAGCTGACGTCGCCGCGCCATCACCGCACAGCGGGAGGCCGCCGGGGCCGGCGGCCGCGTTTTGCTCGCCGCAGCCGGACACCGGCAGCACGAGCGCCGCGCCCGCCCCGAGCGCCGGCACAAGAAACAGGCTAAGGGGTCGCTTCACGACCCCCTTTCTGCGGCGGGGCCGGCCTTTATGTCAACAACCTTAACGCGCGCGCGCCCTGCGTTGCGTCTTCCCGGCCTTCAGCGCCGCGGCGGTCAGCGCGACCCCGGCCACGCGCCGGCGACGGGGCGTCGAACGCCGGGCCGCGCGGGCTGCGCCCACGAGCATCGCCGCTTTCGCCACCCGCCTGGCTCGGCGCCGGCGCCCGGTCCGCACTGCGGCTTTGCGCGCTCCTGGCTGCGCGGCCTTGGTCACCGTCCGACTCCTCGTCTTACGCACTCGCATCATGGCTCCCTCCCGGTTTCGGTGCGACACCTCATGCGCGTCGCCAACGCATCGAACGTAGACACGCAATCAGGCGCGCGCTGTCATGCGCTGCCCGATTGCCACGATCGCGTCACAGGCGCGCGGTCAGTCCGCGCCAGACGAGCAGCAACGCCGGCAACGCGAGCAGCGCCGCAAACAGGCAGCTCACCTCACCGATCACGGCGACGGCGCCGAACAGGAACAGCGCGTGGTTCTTCGCCAGCAACAACGACGAGTAGCCGATCACGGTCGTCAGCGAGCAGAGCGTGACCGCGCCGCCCGTCGACAGCACGACACGTTCGACCACGCGCGCCGGATCGGCGGGCAAGGCGGGCAAGGCGTCGCGCGGGCGCCGCGCGCGCTCCTGACGAAAGCGCGCCATGATGTTCACGGCGTAGTCGACGCCGATTCCGAACGTGATCGGGAACGCCGCGAAGTTCGCGTAGTTCACCTTGATGCCGAACAGGAAGGTCGCCCCGACCATCCAGATGATGCCCACGAGCAGCGACGCGATCACGACCAGGCCCGTGCGACTGCCGCGGAAGATCACCGCCACGATGGCGGCGACCGAGGTCAGCGCCGCCGCGCTCGCGCGCGGGGCGTCGCGCTGCAACGACGCCGTGATGTCCGCCGACACCGGCAAAGTGCCCGCCACGCGCCCGGGCCGGGAGCCGGGCGGGACGCCGGCGGCCGCGACGTCGCGCAGCTTGCCGATGAATCCCTCGAGCTGAGCGGTCTGCCACAGCCGCTTCGTCAGCCGCGGAAACACGAGGACCACGCGACCGAGCGCGCCGTTGCTCTCGCGCAGGCCCGCCGTCAGCGACGGCGGAAGGTCGGCGAGGCCGATCGGCTGCAGGCCGTCGGTTCCCAGCAGGCGATCGATCTCTGCCACCCGCTCGGGCGGCATTGTCGCGCGTACCGCGGGCGTCATCTGGCGGCGCAGGCGCAGCACCTCCGCGATCTTCGCCGGCTGATCGGGCGGGACGGCGTCGTCGAGAGAACGCACGTTCGCGATCAGGTTGGAGAGCGGCGGGTGCGCCGCCTCGGCGCGCAAGCGGGTGGCGACAGCGGTCGCCTCGCCCACGCTGTCGGTCAAGATCACCGTCGGCGACAGGTTGCCGCCGATGATGCGATCCATGTAACGGCCCCAGTAGCCCTCGCCCGACGTCCAGGTGTCGCGACGGCGCAGCTTGGAGAAATCCGATTCCAGGTGCGTGCTGTTCAGCGTGACAAGCTGGGCGACGGTCACCAGCGTGACGAGACCCGCGATCGCGACGACGACGCGCGGGCGCTGGAACACGGCGTCCAGCACGCGCGCCGTTCGCTGCTGCCCGGGCGTGTCCTCACGTCGCACGGGCGGCCCTCGCCCGGTCACGCGTTCGATCGCCGCGCACAGCGACGGGGTGAGCAAGTACGTGGCCGCCCAGCAGGCGATCATGCCGACCGCGCCGATCATTCCGAACTCACGAAAGCCCCTGAACCCCGTGATGGTCAGCGACGCGTACGCGGTCGCGGCGGCGACCGCCGCGACAAGCGTGCCCGGCAGCGCGCCCCACACCGCCTCGGCCAGGGCCGCCTCGAGCGGTAGGGCGCGGCGTCGCGCCGCCACGTAGCGCGCCAGCCAGATCACGCCGTAGTTGATGCCGTTGCCGATGACGATCGACCCGAGGAAGCCGGTGCTGGAGTTCAGCTTGTCGACGCGAAACGGCGGCAACGTCACCAGTCCGAACGCGATCACCGTCGCGATCGTGAGCGGAATGAACAGCAGCGGAAGCGCCGCCCACCACCGGAAGTAGAGGAGGATCACCAGCAGCACGGCGATCACGACCATGACCGACGACTTTCCGAGGTCGGCCGAAAGCGCCGACAGCTCCTCGACGGAGACCGCGATGTTGCCCGCGAAGCCGACGCGCAATCCCGGCGCGTAGCGCGACGGACCGCCCAGCGCGCGGAGGTCGTCCTTGACGCGCGCGAGCAGGCGGCGGGCCTGGTGCGCGCCCAGCGACGACTCCGTCCCTTCGATCAGCAACAGCGTCGCGCCGACGTCCTGATCGCTGTAGCGCGAGCGTTCGTGCACGCCGTCGTGTGGCGCCGCGCTCGGAAGCCTCACGCCCGGGAAGCGCGCCTGGTACTTCGCCTCGATGTCGGAGAAGTCGAGCGGGGGCGGGCTGTCTTCCTCGTCGAACGCGACGCCCAGCCGGTTGCGCGTGTCCCAGCTGCGGCGCGCCTCCACGCGCCTGCGGATCTCGACGAGGTCGGGCAGGTCGACGAACAGCGGCAGGTGCGCGACGAGGAACCGCCGCTCGGCGGCGGCCTCCGTGCCGGTCTTGACCGCGCGAACGAGCGCGGGCGGGTAGCCGCGCACGCGCGCCGCGAGATCGTCGATGAGGCGTTCCGCGGCAGGCAGCTCGTCGGGTTTCGACGCCGCGACAACCACGCCGAGCGTCGACAGGCCGGGAAGCCGCTGGCGCAGCTCGTCGACGGCCGTCACGCTGGGCGCGTTGCGCGGCAGGAGCTCCTCCACCTCGCTGCTGAGGTGCGCGTACAGCCGCACCAGCGCGACCGTCGAAGGCAGCGCGAACACGAGCGCGGCGAGCCAGAGCGCGCGCCCGTGCGCGAGCGTCCAGCGCACGTACCGGAACGTGCGCTCGCCCGGCCCGCTGCTGTTCAGCGCGGACGAGCTCGTGCGCGCGCCGCCGCCCTGCTCGTCCATGGCATTCGAAGATGGGTAGGAAAAGGACGTACGGTAGGGCCGCGTCATACGTCCGATCGTCCGGCTGAGCCGTATTTGTGGGGAATGGAGCTCCCCTCCTGGGTCGCCGGCTGATCTATTTGTCACTGGCGCTCGCGTTGCCCGGCGTGGTTCCCCCGACGGTGTTTCCCCCGGCGTGGGCGACGACGCCCCACGCTGTCGAGCCGCTGGACGCGGCCGAGGAGGCCGATCCGGCCGTGCTGGCGATCGCCCGTCGCTTCAATCCGGCGATGGCGCTTCCCGACGCCGACGGTCCGTGGCCCGTGTCGGTGCGGTACAGCTGGAGCGAGGGCGCCGACCTGCAGGCACGCACGATCGGCCACGGCGGCGCCGTGCTGCACAGCGAGCGCGCCATCGCGAACGCAGACCTCGACCGTCGCGCGTGGGACCAGTTGCCCGCGCGGGACGCGCACGGCGACCGCATCGAATACTGGATCGACGGACCGGGCGACGATCGCACGCGCGACGGCGTAACTGATTGGCGCCGCCGCTGGCAGTCGGCCGCCGCCAAGACACCGACGCAGTACGCCCACCTGTTCTGGCTGAACCGCGCGCGCGGCGAGCTGGTCGTGCAGTACTGGTTCTTCTACCCCTTCAACGAGTGGATCAACCACCACGAGGGCGACTGGGAGCACGTCAACATCGTGCTGAAGGGTCCGTCGCGGCTCGCGGGCGCGGCCGACTACCGTCCCGTCGGATACGAGTTCTATTTTCACGGGTACCGGCTGGAGACGGATCGCCCGATCCGCGTCGCCGCGCGCGAGGGCGCGGGCCCGGCGGCGGCGAACCGCGATCACCCGGTGGTGTTCGTCGGCGGGCACGGCCGCGTTCTGTGGTGGTCAGGCACCCAGAGCGGCGGCAGCTATCCCTGGCCCGCGACCTATCCGGGCGCGGGCGGTGGCTTCGGGCCGTTCACCGTCGCCGACGACACGCGGGCGCCGGCGCGCGTTCTGGACCCGGAGAGCTTCGACATCGTGATGTTGCCCGAGCCGGCGCGGCTGGACGCGCGCGCGCATCCCGAGCTGTCGTGGCTCAGGTTGCCGTTCCTCGCCGGGCAGCCGCGCGTGTTCGCGAATCCGCCGCTCGTCGATCGGCTGGGCGGCGGCAAGCCGCCGCGGCAGCCGGCGCTGCGGCCCGAATGGAACGGCATCGGCACGCGAGCCATCTGGCGCGGGACGCCCGTCGTCGACGGAGAAGTGCCCGTGCTCGCGCGCGCTGGGGATTGATCCCGATGGCTTTTCTGCGGTCCACCCCTAGCTTCAGGCTTACGGGTCGGACGTACGGGACCGCGTTTGCACGAGCGCAATCAAGAGTCCCGCCAGAGGAACGAACACCAATTGTCTCAGCCGCTGCAGAAAGACAAGCGCAATCCCGGTCGCGGGTCCGATACCCAGGGCAGCGGCGACCAGGGCGGACGCGCCTTCCTGCAAGCCGATCTGGCCGGGGACGAAGGTTCCGATCACCGACAGCCCCACCGGGATCGCGATGAAGATCAGCGTGCCCAGCGGGCCGACGGGCGCACCCAGGATCCGCAGGCCGGCGTAGATCTCGGCGGCGAGCAGCAGGCGCGCGCAGACATGCAGCGCGAAGCCGCCGGCGATCGTCGCGGGCGCGCCGGTCAGCAGCGCACGCAGACCGCTGTCGATCGACTCTGTGCCGCCGTTGGCGTTCGCTTGGCCGTTCGCGTGACCGTGACCGTTGCCGTTGGCGGCCGGGGCGGGCGGGACGCCGAACAGCACCAGCGCCCAGCGCAGCTTGCCGGCCAGCCGGCCGGTCGCGGCGCCCAGCGCGATGGCGGCGACGGCGATCGAGATGATGCCCGCGCTGATCAACACGGCGACGAAGTAGCTGTGGGGAACCGCGGGAACGCGCGTCGCGGCCAGCGCCGCGGCCACGAGGATCGGCGTGCCGGCGGCGAGAAACAGCAGCCGGTCCACCACCAGCGCTGCCAGGCCCGGCGACCGCTGCCCGCGCGGCAGCCACAGCAGGCGCGCGGCCTCGCCCAGCCCGAAGAACGGCAGCAGCGCGTTGACGCCCGAGGCGGCGAAGCGGCTGGCGAGCGTCGCGGGCCAGGTCGGCCGCAGCCACTGCGGCAACAGTCGGCGCCACGGCACGGCGCCGACGGCGGTGCCCGCCGCGTACGCGACGAACATCCACGCGATGTTGGCGCCGACCTGCGACAGCGCCGCGCGGATGGCGCCGACGCCGGTCCACTTCACGCCCACCGCGACGATGGCAAGACCGAGCGCGATTCCCGCGCCCCGGAAAATCAACTTTCGCGCCCGCGATCGTGCGGGGAGCGTCGGGAGCTGGCCCATCACCATGCAACCTAGGCACGCGGCAGCACGAAGGCGCGACGAGTCGGCGGCAGCCGGGGCGACGCGGGCGCGGTTGCTCTACTTGCAACCGTCCGCGACGTTCGGCGGCGCCGAACGCCAGGCGTCGATCTCGGTTCCGTTGCTGTCGAAGCTGGGGTTCGACGTAACGACGATGGTGGGACCCAGCACGTCCGGCATGGACTGGCTGCGCGAATACGGCGCCGAGGATCTGATTTACACGCCGGATTTTCCGGGCGGCTGGCGCAAGCCGCGCGGCCTCGGACGCCTCGTCTTGCCGGGACGCTATCTACGCTGCGTCCGGCGCGTCGCGGCCGAAGTCCGCCGCGTCGCCCTCGAGCGCCACGCCGACATCATCTACGCCGCGATGGCGTTCTCCTGGGTGGCGGCGACGCCGGTCGCGCGCCAGCTGGGCATCCCGATCGTCTGGCGCGCGGGCGGAACCGAGGGGGGCGCGTTCGAGCGGCTGGTGCTGCGCGCGTGGGCGGCGCTGAATCCGCCGGACCTATTGGTCTGCTGCGGCGAAGGCGTGCGGCGGATGTTCGCGCCGCTGATCCCGGCGCCGGCGGTCGTGGTTCCGAACGGCGTCGACACGGAGCGCTTCCATCCGAACATCGAGGCGCCTGCGTGGTACCGGCCGCCCCACGCGAAGACGGTGATCGGATTCGGCGCGCGGCTGGCGCCGCAGAAGCGCCCGGAGGACATCATCCGCGCGGCGGCGCTGCTGGTGCCCGACCATCCCGACGTCGCGTTCGTGATCGCGGGCGACGGCAGCCGCCGATCCGAGTACGAGGCGCTCGCGCGGACCCTCGGCGTCGAGCACGCGGTGCGCTTCGTCGGCTACGTCGCGGACATGCGTTCGTTCTACGCGTCGGTCGACATCGTCGTCCTGCCGTCGCGCTCGGAGGGGTGTCCCAACGTCGTCCTCGAGAGCATGGCGATGCGGCGCGCGCTGGTCGTCTCGGACAGCGCGGGCAGCCGGGAGGTCGTCACGAGCGGCATCAACGGCCTGATCTACCCGGTCGGCGACGTCGGCGCGCTGACGACCGCGCTACGGAGTCTCGTGGAAAATCCCGTGCTGTGCGCGACGCTGGCGCGGCACGGATACGAGCGCGCGGTCGGCAGCTTCGACGCCCAGGTCAGCGCGTCGCGCCTGGCCGGCGTGCTTCGCCGCCAGCTCGCGCACGGATCAGCCGGCTCGTCCGTGGTCGCGGTGCCGTCGTCGCTGAAGGAGGCGGCGCGAACGTGAGCGCGGGCGCCGAACGCTGGTTGCCGCTCGCGCCCGCCGCGGTCGTGTCGCTGTACTTCTTCGTCGGCGTGCTCGTGTTCGCGGCCCGCAGCGCGATCTGGGGGATGCGCCACGATCGCGAGCTGGAGGCGCGGGGGCGGTCGATCCTGATCGGAAACTTCCTCAAGAGTTACTTCAGCTGGATCGTGCGGCCGCTCTGGCGGCTGGTGCTGGCCAGCGGGATCTCGCCCAACGGCATCACCTTGGCCGCGATGCTGCTGGGCGGCGTCGCGGGGATCTCGGTCGCGAGCGGGTGGTTCGCGCTGGGCGGCTGGGTGTTCCTGCTGTCGGGCATCCTCGACACGTTCGACGGCAAGCTGGCGCGCGCGCGCGACAGCGTGACGACGGCGGGCGCGGCGTTCGATTCGCTGCTCGATCGCTATGCCGACGGCGCGATGCTGATCGGGCTCGCCTACTATTTCCGCGGCAGCTGGGTCCTGATGGCGGCGCTCGCGGCCATCTTCGGGACGTCGATGGTGCCGTACGTGCGCGCCAAGGCGGAGAGCTTCGGCGTGACGATGAAGGACGGGCTCATGCAGCGTCCCGAGCGCGTGCTGACGCTGGGCCTCGCGGTCGTGCTCAGCCCGTGGGTCGACGCGCTGTGGCCTCCGGCGGCCGGGCACCCGTCGCAGCGGCTGGCGGCGATCAGCTTGGTGATGCTGGCGATCACCAGCAACACGACCGCGATCGGCCGCATCACGCGCCTGCTCGCGGCGCTGCGCCAGGGCGCCCCGGCGCCGACGCCGGCCACGGCGCCCGATCAGACGCGCCGCGCGCCGGCACGGCCGCGGCTGGTCAGAACCTGAGCGCGCGGCTGCGGCTACTGGCAGTCGAGCTTACCGGTCTCGGCGGCGCTGACGGTCACGGCACGGATGATGTCGTTGTAGCTGACGCGAGCGTCCCACGCGCCGCACTGGAACCGGGAAGTGTCGCGGTAGGTTTCGCCGGCGGCGCATCCCCAGGCGAGGAACTGGCTGCTAATCTCGGCCGCCCGTCGCTTCCCTTCCGCGTCGGATGCGATCGAGATGCGGACGTCGACGCCGCGGACCTTACCGATGCGCTTGTGCGCCGTCGAGTCGATCTTGTCGCCGTCTTTGATCGGTGGACCGTCGTGATCGAAGGTGGCCTGGTACGTGACGGACGGCAGCTTTTCGCCGAACGGTACGGCGTATATGCACGCCCACGTGAGCGTGTTCCGCGGCTGACAGATGGTCAGGATCTGCGGCTGCACGCAATCGAAGCGCGCCTTCGACGCGTCCGCCCCGAGCGCGCACAGAGCGGACAGCGGATCTTTCTTCTTCGCGCAGATCGGCAGCGACGCTGGCGTGGATGTGGCCGGGGCGCCCGCCTTGGCCAGCAGCAGGCCGAACAGGATGTGCAACATCGCCCGGGATTTTACCCGGAGGACGCCGTGCTCAGAACCTGATCCGGAAGGCCGCGACGAACTGCATCGCGCGGTGATCGGGCGCGGTGCGGAGGGTCGTGAAGGCGGCGCCGATCGATGCGCTGGGGGTCAGGGGGACGAATGCGCCCACGCCTGTCGCGCCGACGATCTTGAGCGACTTGAGATCGAACGGAGGCATCGGCTCGACGCGCAAGGGCCGCGGGCGGGCGTCGGTTTGCAGCCACAGGTGGGTGGTCTGGCGGCGCGCTTCGGATGCCGCGCTGCCCGCCAGGAGGAAGGCAAGCACAGCCGCCGACCCGAAGAGCATGAGCTGTCTACGTGCGGCGGCCCCAATCGGACGTATCGGATCCCGAAAAATCCTCGCCGGGGAAGCGCTGGACCAATCGTTGGGGTGAGGGGTCCGCGCGATCGCTGGGTTTAACGGCCCTTGCCGGCGTAGATCTGCATGAGGTCGCGCATCGCCGGGCGGTTGACGATCAGCGCGCGGCGCCAGTCCCAGGCGGCGGTGTTCTTGAGGACGAACGCGTCGTCATCCGCGAGCTCCTTGGCGACGGAAGAGGCGCCTTCCTTCTTCTTGAACTCGAGCGCGCCCATCACCACCTCGCAGTACGACACCAGGGACTTGTCACCCGGCATGCGCGTGATGAAGTGCTCGCAGACCTTCGGGATGGCGTCCCACTGTGTCGGATCGTCGAGCAGTCGATTGGCGATCACCAGCGTCTCCTGCGCCTGCGGGCAGTAGCTGACGACGCCGCCTTGGGGGATGCCGCCGACGATGATGCTCGGGTTGCCGGTGGCCGGTCCCGCCGTGACCTTGCAAGCGAGCAGGTCCTTGCGTCCGAGCCACGTGAGCAGCGCGACCTTGCGCGCCAGTTGGTCGCTCTTCGTGCTGTCGAGCGATTGCAGCAGAGCGGTCACGCGCTGCGCGAAGTCCTTCGCCTTTGGATCGAGATCGCGGAACGAGGCGTCGAACCGGGTCTCGGTCTGCTTCGCGCTCTGCGCGAAGATCACGGCGAGGCGTTCGGTGGCGTTCTTGGCGGCGCGGTAGTTGGGGTCGGCGGCCAGCGCCTTCGCGTAGGCGGCGCGCGCCGCCGCGACATCGCCCTTGTCCTGCGCGTCGAGGCCGGCCGCATATGACGACCAGGCGTCCCACGACTGGGTGGCGTTCATGCGCAGCTTGGTGCGCTCCGCGGATACGAGCTTCACCTCGAGCGCCTTGATCAGCACGTCGGCGATGTCCTTCTCCAGCGCGAAGAACTCGTCCTTCTTTCCCTCGACGCGCTCGCTGGTCAGGACCGCGCCCGTCTCGACGTTGAAGACGCGCGCGTCGATCCGGATCGTGTCGCCGGCCAGCGTGTAGCCGCCGCTGAGGATGAACCGGGCCGCCAGCCCTTTGCCGACGCGCTGGGCGGTCTTCGGGTCGATGAACTTCGAACGCGACAGCTTCAGCTCGGCGAGGACCTGGTTCAGCTTCTCGCGCTCGACGATGCGCAGCGCCTGCAGCTGGCCGAGATCCGTGATCAGCATGTCGGCGAGGCCCTTCGCCAGCGGGTCGTACTCCGCCTTGCCCGTATTGTTGTCGAAGTACGAGACGGCGACCGTCAGCGGAGGGGGCGCGGCGGCGGCAGGCGACGGCGGGGCCGCCGCGAGGAGCGCGGCCGAGACGGCGAGGAGCAGGGCGGCCATGGCGCGATCCTGCCGTCGGAGAGCGGGCGCCGTCAACGACGGACGGCGGCTTGACCGGGCAGGCCTGCGCAAAGGATGATCGGCGCGTGAGCCGGCCAGCGCTACTTCTTGTCGCGGTGATCTTCTCGTTGAGCTTGCAGGGCAGGGCACTCGCCGAAAAGCCGGTCAAGCCGACGGTGGCGGTCCTTTACTTCGATTACAGCGGCAAGAAGGCGGATCTCGAGCCGCTGCGCGAGGGGCTCGCCCAGATGCTGATCACGGACCTCGCCGAGGTCGGCGAGATCCGCGTCGTCGAGCGCGCGCGGCTGAAGGCGATCCTCGAGGAGCACGGCCTGGCG
This sequence comes from Polyangia bacterium, assembly GCA_035607075.1. GTDB lineage: Bacteria > Myxococcota_A > Polyangia > Fen-1088 > Fen-1088 > JADGRB01. The sequence goes on along the minus strand of DATMZL010000755.1, from coordinate 3,039 downwards.
GCGTCGGGCAAGGTCGACGCGGCGTCCGCGGCGCGCGTCGGCAAGCTGCTGGGCGCGCGCGAGCTGGTACTCGGGAGCTTTTTCGACCTCGCGGGCACGCTGCGCATCGACGCGCGCGTCGTCGAGGTGGAGACCGGAAAGATCGTGCGCTCGGTCGGCGTGAACGGGCCGGCCGCCGATTTCTGGGGCCTCGAGCGCGATCTCGCCGGCAAGCTCTCCGACACGATGCGCACGGCGCTGCCCGCCGCCTTCGAGCACGCCGCGGCGCCGGCGGCGAAGCCGCGCCCGCCCAAGCTGGCCGCGACAACCGCCGTGACCTACGGCCGCGCGCTGGCCGCCGCCGACGCCGGCAAGAAAGCCGAGGCCCGCGGCTTGCTGTCGAAGGTCGTCGAGGAAGCTCCCGCCTTCACGCTCGCCAAGCAAGACCTGAACGCGCTCCTCACGCCGTAGGCGATCTTCGCAAGGCCTGCCCTCACCCCGACCCTCTCCCGCAAGCGGGAGAGGGAGATCAGATCCGGTCCCCTCGCCCCGCGGAGCGGGGAGAGGGTCAGGGAGAGGGGCCGTCCGCTGTCCCGCACCGCTCGCGCGCCGACGCGACCCCCAGCCCGACCGCGCGGCACGCCGCCGCGCGCGCGCCGGTCGCGTCGCCCGAGCGCGCGAGCGCCTCGGCCAGCAGCGCCCACGCGTTTCCCTGCTGCGGCCGGCGCTCGGTCTGCACGCGCAGATCCTCGACGGCGCCCGCGACGTTGCCCGCCATCAGGCGCGCCTGCGCCCGCGCCATGCGCGCCGTCGCGTGTGCGTCGTCGTGGGCCAGGACCGCGTCGAGCAGCGGCAGCGCCTCCGTCGCGCGCCCGCGCTTCACGAGCAACACGGCAAGGTTGTGCTGCGCGTTCGCATAATCCGGCTCGAGCGAGAGCGCGGTGCGGAGAGGCGGCTCGGCCTCGCCGTCGCGATCGAGGCGGGTCAGCGTGGTGCCGAGCAGCGCCTGTGCGACCGCCGCCGACGGGCACGCGGCGACGATCGCCGACAGGACCGGCAGCGCCTCGGCGTCGGGCGTGCCCGGGCGGCGGATCTCCGAGAGCTGGCGCGCCAGCGCCGCATCGCACTCGCGGGGGAAGCGCGGCTCCTCGCCGGCGCTCATTTTTTTGAGCGGCTCGCTGAACATGCGCGGGCCGAGGAGAGCGGCCGCCGCCGCGAGCACGAGGACCGACGCGATGACCGGCCCGCGTCCCTGCCGTCGCGGGGGCGGCTCCGCGTGCGCCACAGTCGCGGGCGTCACGGCTGCCTGCGTGGGCGCCGTTGCGCCGGTCACGGCGGGCGAAGGCGCCGTGCCGCGCGTGCCGCCCGGCATCTCTTCGAGCGTCGCGATGACCGCGTCGGCGTCGGCGGGCCGCTCATCGGGCGACTTCGAGAGCAGCGACATGACCAGCCGCGCGAGCGCCGGCGGCACCTCGGGCGCCCGCGTTGCGAGGTCCGGCGGCGTCTGCGTCACGTGCGCGAGCAGCATCGCGGGGATGCTCGGCGTGGCGGGGAAGGGGAGCGCCCCCGCACACAGCTCGTAGATGATGAGTCCGAGGGTGTAGAGATCGCTGCGCCCGTCGACCGGCTTGCCCTCGCACTGCTCGGGCGACATGTACTGCGGCGTCCCGAGGATGGCGCCCGTCCCGGTGCGGAAATCCGCCCCGGTCCTGTGCAGCGAGCGCGCGATCCCGAAGTCCAGAACCTTGACGTAGTCGCGCTCGCCGTAGCGATCCAGCAGCATGATGTTCTCGGGCTTGAGATCGCGGTGCACGACGCCGTGCGCCTGGGCGCCGCGCAGCGCGCGCGCGATCTGCAGCCCGATCGCGACGGCGCGTGTCGGCGGCATGCGGCCCACGCGCGCCAGCTCGTCACGCAGCGTCCTTCCCTCGAGGAATTCTGTCGTGATGAAGGGCTGTCCGTCGAGGTCGCCGACGTCGTACAGGCGCACCGTGTGCGGGTGCTCGATCGCCGCCGTCAGGTTCATCTCCTGCATGAAGCGATCGATGATGTGCCGCTCGCCGGCGAGCTCGCGGTGGATCAGCTTCAGCGCGACCTTGCGGTTCACGGGGTGCTGAATGGCGGCGTAGACGACGCCCATACCGCCGCGGCCCAGCACGGCCGTCACCGTGTAGCGTCCGCCTGCGATCGTGCGGCCGACGAGCGGATCCGCCGCCGCTGTCTGCGCGTCGCCGTCGGTGGGCACGGCGCTAGGCTATCTCAGTCGCGGCGACTTGTCGCAAGTGCACGAAACGTACTGATGTGCAGCATCAGCGCCAGCGGCACGAAGAAGGTGGGGATCACGCTCATCGGGTAGCGGGCCACGACATCGGTGGGAATGGCTCCCGCCAGCAGGCCGATCGGCGATCGCCCGTGCAGCACGCCCGAGGTCACCGCGATGACCAGATCTGCGGTGCCGACGATGTTCCACAACCGCGGCAGCGCCAGCTGAGCCGGCCGGCGCCGGACGGCCGCAGCGGCGAGCGGCGCGGTCAGGCCAACCGCGATGTCGCCGATACCGGCCGGAAGCGCGAAGCCCGCGGGCAGCGTGCCGCCCGCCCAGGCGACCAGGAACACCACGCCGATGACACGAAAGGTCTGCAGCGTGATCAGCGTCGGAAGGGGCAGGCGCGCGATGCCGCCGAACAGGCGACCGCCCAGGCGCCGGTCGACCACGAACACGATCAGCGGCACGACGATGGCGGCGGCGATGGCGAAAGGTGGCGCTCCCTGGGTGGTCAGCCGGCCGGTCACGCCCAGCCAGATCGCGAGGAAGAACCATCCCGCGAGCAGGAGAAGCGTCCGTGTGATGTCGTCGGCGGCGCGGGGTTGTTCGATGCTGGATGTGTTGGCGTACATGATGGCGTCCTTTCTCAGCCGTGGGCTGACGGAAGATGTCCGCGCAGGCCTTCGATCAGACGGCCGGCTGTCGGGTGAAGGGCTTTCCTCGCCTTGCGCTGCGCCTCCCGCCAGGCCGGGTGACAGGCGGCGATCGCGGCGGCGCCGCGGGCGGTGATCTGC
>DATMZL010000675.1:0-5040 GCA_035607075.1 Polyangia bacterium | reverse complement strand
GCGGTGACGGGAGCGTAAGCCATGCAGGTCATTCTGAGGGACGATCTCGACAACCTCGGCAAGTCCGGCGAGGTGGTCAACGTCAAGCCGGGGTACGCGCGCAACTACCTGTTGCCGCGGGGGCTGGCGATCAAGGCGACGGCCGGCGACATCAAGCGCGTCGAGCACGAGAAGCGCGTCATCGCGGCGCGCACCGCCAAGATGGCGAAGGCGGCGCAGGCCGAGGCCGACTCCCTGTCGAAGGTGCGCGTTTCGATCGAGCGCGCCGTCGGTGAAGAGAACAAGCTCTACGGCTCCGTCACCAGCCGCGACATCGCCGAAGCGCTGCGCGAGAAGGGCGTGACCGTCGACTCGAAGAAGATTCATCTCGACGAGCCGCTCAAGGCGCTCGGCGACTTCGACGTGCCGGTCAAGCTCGGACGCGGCGTGAACGCGTCGATCAAAGTCTCGGTCATCAAAAAAGAAGCGTAAGCCTCACCGGGCGCAGAAGAAGTCTCCCGCGACGCCGACGACGCGGCCGCCGCGGGAGACCGCCAGCGCGGGCTGCGGATAGGGCCCGACCGTCGTCGGGATGCTGGCGATGACGTCGCCGGTCGCCACGCCGAGCAGGCGCACGTTCATTTCGACGCTCTCAGGGGCTTGGTCTACCGCCAGCAGCACCGAGAAGTCCGGTGAGAAAACGCCGGATGAGATCGGAGCGGTGATGGTGGACAGGGCCGCGCCGCTCGAGACGCTGACGATCGAACGCTCTGTCGCGATCAGATCGCGCGTGGCCGCGACGAACGGGGGCAGGTCCTTCGCCGACGCGGTGGACGTCGCGAGATCGATCGCGAAGCCAGCGGCGTCACCGCCCAGCGTATATGAGTGCAACAGCCCGGTCTGCGGGGCGATCGCCTCGTGCGGCATGTCCGTCAGCGTCGGCAGTCCCCAACCCACGAGGGTCCGGCCGCCCGCATCGTACGCGATCGCCTTCGGGTAGACCGGCGCTTGAAACCGCGCCGCAAGCGTCCCGGACGAGGTGTTCCAGACCGCGACCTCCGGTGTGGGCAGATAGTCGCGACGGCCGAAGTCCCGGTAGTGGAAATCGGGCGTCGTCGCGAGGTACCGGCCGTCGGGCGACCACGTGATCATCCCGGCGCCCACACGAATCGACGCCAGCGGCGACAGCGTTGCGGCGTCGAAGATCCAGATCGCGTCCGGGAACACGGCCGCCACCCGCTGCTCGTCCGGCGACAGCTCGACCTGTCCCACCCACTCCGACTGACTCTCTCTCGGCTGGAACACCGCGGTCGGTCCGGCGAAGCCGGCGTCGAAACGCGCCAGCATCAACGGGAACATGGAGCTCGTCGGCGCGTCCCAGTCGAACGTGATCGCGTACGAAACGCCGGCCGACGTCACGGCGACGGCGCCGGGCCAGCTGTAGCCGGGCTGCCGCCAGCGCGCCTCGACACGGTCGCCTGTCGCGACCACGAGCCCTGACGGATCGTGGCCCAGCACCCGGCCCGGCCCGAACGCGGTCCGAGGATCCCCGGCGACGGCCCACGTCGACAGGGCGTTGCCCGACAGGTCGCGCTCCGTCATCTGCCCGTTGGCGTCAGCCGTGATGACGCGTGTGCCGTCGCTCGAGAAGGCGGCGGCCGACACGCCCGCGTCGATGTGCGCCAGCGACGACGCCGATTCGACGTCCCAGACAGTGAGCGCACCCGCGCCGAAGTCGAGGAGGTTGCGGCCGTCGGCGGACCACGCCTTACCGCAGCCTCCGCCGCCACAATCGTCAGGCGGCGGGCCATACAGCCGCACCACGCGGCCGTCCTGGTAGAGCACGAGCACGAACGCCGCGCCTGACACCGAATCCACCGTGTTCACAGCGGCGGCGTCGCCCGCGACCGACAGCGCGCCCGGAAACGCGTCCAGATCGTCGTAGCGCACGTCGCTGGGGACGAACGGCATGAAGTCGAAGTCCATCTCGCCGGCGGCGGTGTACCGGCGGAGATCGGCGCCCAGCACGAATTCGCCGCCGGCTGCCACGGCGATCACGCCGGCGGGCATCGCCTGGTCTGTGACCAGCGCGCGGCGATCGAGATCGTAGACCCGGAGCTGTCCGTACGCGGTGTCGACGATCCGCCTCCCGTCGCTGCTGATCTTCAATATGTCAGCCAGCGTGCCGGAGTAATGCGGTGACCCCACGAACAGCCGCTCGACGGCGTTGGTGCGCGGATCCCAGGCCCGGACCAGCGTTACCTTGCTGTAGTCGGCCGCGCGGACGGTCTGCCCGATGACCGCGCGCCCATCCGCCAGGAACCCGACCGGCTCGGGCTGTGACAGCGTGTCGCACACTTCGAAGGTGGTCGGCGCGGGCGCCTGCCCGATCGCGAACGGCGGCGGTTGCGACAGGACGATGCCCGTGCCGGCGTCCTGCGGGGAAGACCCGACACTCCCACCACATCCCACCAGGATCAGCGCGGCGCCCACCGCGCCGCCCGCGACCAGCGTCCACTTCATGGCCGAGTAGCGCCCCGAATCTCCGGCGGCGGCTCGAAAAAATTGCGGCCGCGATGAAACGCGACCGGTGATCGTCCATCTCGTGTGCGTGCGCAGGTGTAGAATCGCGCGCCATGTCGGTGCTCGAGGTCGTCAGCTCGAATCCGTCGGCGGCGAGGACGCCGCCGCACAACCTCGAGGCGGAGAAGTCGGTGCTCGGGTCGGTGTTCATCAAGCCGTCCGCGTTCGACGAGGTCGCCACCAGCCTGGCGACCGACGACTTCTTCCTGCCCGCCCACCGCGAGATCTTCGACGCGATGGTGGCGATCGACAAGCGCCGCCAGGCGCTCGACGTCATCGCCGTCGCCGACGAGCTGAAGGTCCACGGCATGCTGGCGCGCCTCGACGGCGGCCAGAGCTACCTGAACGATCTGGCGAACGCCGTCCCGACGGCGGAGAACGTCCTGCACTACGCGCGCATGGTGCGCGAGAAGTCGACGCTGCGGCGGCTGATCGCGACGTGCGCCGAGGTGCAGTCGACCGCGTACGGCGACTTCGGCGAGTTCGAGTCGTTCCTCGACGAGGCCGAGACGAAGATCTTCAAGGTCGCCCAGCAGAACCGGCGCGAGACGTACTCCTCGACCGGCGACATGATGGAGGAGGTGCTGCACAACCTCGAGGTGCGCACCGCCGAGCGACGCGCGGTCACCGGCGTTCCGACGGGCTTCACCAAGCTGGACGAGCTGACCGCCGGGCTGCAGCGCGAGAACCTGATCATCGTCGCGGCGCGGCCGGGCGGCGGCAAGACGTCGTGGGCGGTCAACGTCGCGATGCACGCGGCGTTGCAGCACAAGATACCGGTGCTGCTGTTCTCGCTGGAGATGTCGAAGTACGAGCTGATGGAGCGCATGCTGGCCGGCGAGGCGCGCATTGATTCGTCGCGCATCAAGCGCGGCTTCCTCGAGTACGCCGACTGGAAGAACAAGATCCACCCGGCGTCGGGGCGGTTGGCGGCGGCACCGATCCTGATCGACGATTCGTCGGCGATCTCGATCATGGAGATCCGCGCCAAGGCGCGCCGCTTTCGCGCCGACCCGCGCTACTTCCCGCCGCCGCCCCCGGCGGGGGACGGCCGCCCGCCGCCGCCGCCGCTGGGCCTGATCGTCGTCGACTACCTGCAGCTCGCGCGCGGCGGCGTCAACCGCCGCGACGACAACCGCCAGCAGGAGATCGCGGACATCTCGCGCGGCCTGAAGGCGCTGGCGAAGGATCTGAAGGTGCCCATCATCGCCATCTCGCAATTGAACCGCGAGGTCGAGAAGCGCGAGGGCAAGCCGCGCCTGTCCGACCTGCGCGAATCGGGCAGCATCGAGCAGGACGCCGACATGGTCCTCTTCATCCACCGCGAGGACATGGCGGCGGGCGACACACCCGACGGCTCCGCACCGACCGCGATCGCCGAGGTCATCATCGGCAAGCACCGCAACGGCGGCACCGGCGCCGTCAAGATGACCTTCATCAAGGAATACACCCGCTTCGAAAACTACGCCGACGACCCGGAACCCGGCTGGGGCGACTGAGCTTTCAGCTCAACGGCGTTCGCGCGGCCTTCTCTTCCTTCTCCTCCTCGATGATCTCGACCGATATCTCGACGCACGCGTCGCAGATGAAGACCTCCGGGCCGGCGATCAACTTCTCTACGTCGCGCGCCGACTTGCCACAGAAGCTGCAATGGAGCTTCTCATCTCCCTTGGAGGGCTGCACCTCTTTGGCATCCTCGTCGTCCAGGATCGCGCCCGTCGCCTCCGCAGCTTTCACCTTCTCGAGAATGTGCACGCACCGCGCTGTGCACTCGCTGCAGATGAACACCCGCGGGCCGGAGACCAGCTTGAAGACTTCGCGCCGCCGCTTGCCGCAGAACGAGCAGTGAAAATCGTCCACGCGAGCGAAGCATACGCTCGTCCAACATCTGCCGAATCAAGATCAGCCGTGCGCGCGGCGATGATCGGCGGCCGGGCCCCTCACCTTAGCCCTCTCCCCGCTCCGCGGGGCGAGGGGACCGGATCCGGATCTGTGCTTACGGTGAGGGCTTGTCGCGGCCCGCAGCGCTCGCCGGCAGCCCCGCCCTATTGAGAGAGAGGGCGCCGCTCAGCCGAAGGCCCGTTCACGAACAGCGGCAGCATCCAGTACAGCAGGACGGCTGTCGAACACGCGCGCTTGAAGTCGCCGCTGACGCCGGCCGGCAGCGGGAAGCGCCGCTGGCCGGGACGCTTCAACGAGAAGTCGCCGCGCGGCATGAGCCGGTATTCGGCGCCTTCGGCGTCGAGCAGCGAGCAACCCCGCAAGCGGAGCGGCTTGTCGAAGCCGTCGACGTCGACATACCCACCCAGACGCAACGACGCGAGCACGCGGCCGTCGGCCGCCACGACGGTCGCGCCGGCGATCCGTGCCACGAGCTTCTCCCGCTTCAATAGCGGAGCGTGCAGAGTGATCCCGCCGTCCTCGCCCAGCTCGACGTTCGCCGCCTCGCCCCCGACCGTGGCCTCGACCGTCAGCTTC
>DATMZL010000751.1:0-3507 GCA_035607075.1 Polyangia bacterium | reverse complement strand
CCAGTTCGCGTTCGGCGATTCGATCATTCGCTACAACGTGCTCATCAACAACAAGCGCCACGGCATCAACCTTCACTCGGATTCGTCGGCGACGAACCAGACCTACAACAACCTGATCCTCATCGACGGGATCAGCAGCGGGAACCTGATCGCGACGTCGGGAACCGCCAGCGAGACGCTCGCCGCCAGCTACACGATCCGGAACAACATCCTGCGCTCGTCGCGCTCGGCGGCGATGGTCGTGACCGGCGGCGGCGTCACGTACAGCAACAACCTGTTCTCGGGCGTGACGGCCGTCGGCAGCGCCGCGCAGTCGGGCGATCCGATGTTCGTCAACAGCGCGACGCATCCGAACGGCGGGATGTCGGGCCCGTCGACGCCGGCGCAGCTCGCCGGCTTCCAGGTCAAGACCGGCTCCCCGGCGATCGACAACGGCGCGTCGATCACCGGCAACGGCGGCGTCGACTTCTGGGGCGGCACGCTTTACGTGCGCGGCGCCGACATCGGGCCGTACGAAGCGCCGTGATCAGTCTGCGTCAGGTCCAGTAGACCGGCTGCTTCGACTTCACGCCAAAGAACGACGCGGGCAGGGAGCCCCACGGGTGCAGGGAGGAGCTCGTCTTCAGCTTGGCGCCGAACACGAGCCCACCGCTGTCTTTCTCTTGGGGCAGGTAGGGCGGAAGCCCGCCGCCTTTCGCGATCATCGCTAGGAATTTCACGATTCCTTGGAACTTGTAGTGCGGTCCGATCTTGGTGACGAGCTTGCCGAGGCGAGCGAGCGCGTCCTTCGGAAGCTCCGCCTTCAGCGATTTCACGCCCTGCTCGTTGACGAGCCACCAGGCCCACAGGGCCAGCCCGCCGGCGGCGAGCGAAGCGACGCCGCCGAGCGTGAACTGACGATAGGGCGTCTTGTCGTACTCGGTTCCGTCCGCTTTCCATTTGTTGGTGTGGTCGAGCTTGTTCATGTCGGCCAGCCATCTTTCCAGCCGGTCGACGAGCACCTCGGCGACCAGCGCGCGCGGCGCCCGTTGCAGCACGGCACAGAGGCGGGGTGCCGTGTCGGCGACCTCCAGATCGGGGCGCATGGTCATGTAGTAGCTGGTGACGCCGAAGCGCGCGAGCGTCAGAGCGGCGTCGGCCGGCGAGGCGGCGCGCAGTCGCTCGAGGAACGCCACCGGATCCTGCAGCGCCGATTCGTAGACGTCGGCCTTCTTCTTGAGCAGCGAGACGCTGTCGCGCGGGACGTAACAGGTCGGACCTTGATCGAACCTGAGCAGCACCAGCTCGTTGTCGAACCTCCACGACCCGAACTTCACCGTGAGCTGTTTCGGTATGCGCGCCGCCGTGTCCAGCTGCACGACCGTCGCGCGGAAGTTCGGCGAGCAGCACTGCGGCCGCTTGCTGACCACGCGCGCGCCCGGCCCGAGCTCCGCGGGCGCGGCCGGGGGCGCGTCGAGCCGCGCGGCGATCTTCGCGCCCCCGGCGGCCTGCGGCCAGTCGACGGCGAACGCGCGCGAGATGCCGAGGCGGACGTAATCGGCGACCGACTTCGCGATCGTGACGTGGGGCGGGCGGTCGACCCGCGGCGAGTAGACGAGCTTGGCGCCCTTGGGCGGCGCGTTGCGCGTCTTGATGTAGTGCACCGGGCGCTCGTTCTGGATGTTGTCGAACATCAGGTGCAGAACGCCCGGGCCGCCGAAGTCACTCAGGTAGATGCCGGTTCCACGGCCGTTCTCCGTGATCTCCTCGCGCTCGCCGAACTGCGTCCGCTCCTCGAGCGGGTCGATATCGAAGCCGTCGATCGGCGAGTCGTCGGGGATCAGCGTGTACCGGAAGGTCGCGCCATTCATCTCCGCGAAGAAGTCCAGCAGATCGTCGGGGAGCTGGCCGCGCTTGGCGCGCACCAGTGCGGCGGGGGCCGGTCCGCCGATCTTCTTCTCGCGCACGCGGATGTCCTTGCGCGCCGACAGTCCGTCGATGAACGCGCGCAGCATGCGCGCCGGCGACGTTTCGGCCAGGGCGCTGGTGATGACTCCCGTGGTCTCGCCCTTCGTCTTTGGCGTCGGCATCGGGTGCGGAATCCTAGATCGATCTGACGGTCGGCGCGCCGCCGGGTCGCGGCCTGGCCCCGCGACGGACGCCGTCAGGGACCGATCGCGTACAACGATCCGCTGACGGTGACGTAGAGGGTGCGCTCCGGCCCGATGGCGAGCGCGCGGCCCGAGGCGCCGAAGGCGTGCGCCAGCTCGGCGGTCCACAGGACCTTGTCCGTGCGGTCGACGGCGTAAACCGTCACGCGTGTCTGCGGCTGGAAGCTGTTCGAGTCCTCCGCGTTGGCGATCACGTACAGCACGTCGTTCCCGTCGATGATCGGCGACGCCAGGTGCTGGTACGTGTTGGCGGGCGCGGGCGGCGTCAGCGTCGAGCGCACCCTGCCGCTCGCCGCATCCAGGCGGTAGAAGGTGCTGCCGACGACAAGGATCAGATCGCCGCCGGGCGAGAGCGCCGGCGCGAGCGGCGCATCCGAGCTGCCCGTGAAGCTCCAGACGTCGGCGCCGTTCGCGTCGGTCGCGCGCACGCTGCCGTCGAGCATCGCGTACGTCGTGCCGGTGGGGCCGACGACCAGGCCGCGGGCCCAGCCGACCGGCCGTTTCCATTTCACGCGGCCATCGGCGGCGATCGCCCACAGATCCGGTGCCGGCGCGTACACCGTGCCGTCCAGCCCGACGGCGGGCGGCGCGAAGCCGCCTCCGGTGGGAATCGCCCACGCGGTCGATCCATCCGGCGCGAAGGCGCGCAGATCGCGGCGCGTCTCTGTGTAGATCGCGCCCGACGGACCGATCACGGGCGCCGAGATGGGCGTCGCATCGAGCGTCCATTGCAGCGCGCCGTCGGCGCCAAGCGCTTGCAGCATGGTCGTCGTCTCGGCCGTCGTCGCGTAGAGCCCGCCATCCTGGCGAAGCATCAGATCGATCGCCGGAACGGTGGCGAGCGGCGCGGCGACGCCATCGTTGTCGATGGTTTGCAGCCGCTGGCCATCCGACGCGAAGATCGTCCCGTCGCCGGCGATCACGAACACGCCGGCGCCGGGCACCGGGGACGCCCACTTCAGCGTGGGCGCGGCGGGACCCAGCAAGCTCGTCGCGTTCGTGTGCTGCCCGTCGTGGGCGGTTGCGGGCCACGCCCCCGAAAGCGCGCAGGCGCTGCTCGGCGCGACGCACTGCCCGCTCCGGCAGGCGTCGCCCTGGCTGCAGGCGATGCCGTCGTCGCAGGCGATCCCGTCAGCGGCGGCCGCGAAAGAGCAGGTGCCGTCTGGTCCGCACGCAGCGCTCGTGCACGGTCCGGGCGACACGCATTTGGGCGCGTGGACACAGCCCGCCTGCGGGTCGCAACGATCGACGGTGCAGGGGTCGTGATCGTCGCAGTCGACGGGTTTCCCCTCGCAGAGTCCGCCACCGCCGATGGCGTGGATCTCGACGTTGATCGCGGCGTAGAGCGTCCCGTCGG
>DATMZL010000846.1:0-5133 GCA_035607075.1 Polyangia bacterium | reverse complement strand
CGAGCGCTTCGAACCGCGTCGCCAGCATCGCGCGCTCGTCGGCCAATAAGCCTTCGAGCAACCGCGCGAGCAGAACGTCCTCGTGCAGATCAGAAAGAAGAACGCGCACCTCGGCCAGCGCGGCGTCGGACTGCGCCAGCTTCTCGTACAGCACCATCGCGATACACAAGCGCAGCTCGCGCGCCTCGGCGCCCGCCAGCAGCTCCAGCCGGAAGCGCCGCGCCGCGACCAGCTCGGCCCAGCGTTCGTGCCGTTCCAGCAAGCGCTCGAGCGACGACGCGACCTGTCCGTCAGTGGGCCGCAGGTGAAACAGCTGATCGAGATAGCCGACGGCGCGCTCGTGGTCGCCGATGAAGTCCTTCGCGATCCGGGCGGCCTCCTCCAGGATGTCGGCGCGGCGATCGAAGCCGCCCGCGGCGGCCAGCCGGGCGTCGTACGCGTCCAGCACTTCACGCCAGCGCTCCGCCATCGTGAGAGCGACGACCAGCGGCCGGAAGGCCCAGTCGGCGTCGGGCGCCGCGGCCAGCACGTCGCGCAGCACGTCGATCGTCTCCGCGTCGTTCTCGCCGAAGCAATCGGCGGCGAAGCGCGCCGCGCGGTGCGAGATCACGCTGAGGATCGGTTTCGGCGCGTCGCCGTTGATGTGCCCGCGGTAGAACTCGAGCAGCTGGCGCGCTTGTTTCTCGTCGGAGACGACGGCCGCCTCCAGCGCTTCCCAGGGCGTCTCGTCGGCGGGTTTCGCGGTCGCGGCGGCGAACGCGGCCTGGAACCGTTCGTCCGGCGTCAGCGACGCGACGCCGGTCAACGGTTCGGACTTATCGATGGGGACGACCTTCACAGCCATGGACGGACGCTCCTTTTCCGGCCACGTGGAATCGGCAGGCGCCAGCAATCTGTTGAGGCGATCCGCGCTCGGCGGAAGGGTTTTGTTCCTTAGCGGTCCGCGTCAGGGCGGCAAGCGCTTCGCGCGATCACTTGAAAACGAGGGTCTCGCACGGGAACTGGAAGTCGATGACCTTGTTGGCGGCCGCGCGCCAGGTGGTGCACGAGTTCCCGTTCAGGACCACCTGCGTGGGGTTCGGCATGTTCCAGCCGTTCGCGCCGTCGAGCGGGACGTCCGTGCCGTCGATCTTGATGTGGGCGAGGTTCAACTTCGCCTGATCGATGGAGAGCGATGCGCCGACGAGGTTGAAGGTGCAGCTCCTGAAAAGGGCGGCGAGCGCCGCCTGATCGGCCGTGGTCGGCGCGAAGGCGCGGCTCGGGCCGGCCGTCGTCGCGTACGTTCCCAGCGTTGTCCCGCGCGCGTTCGGCTTGCCCGACGCGAACAGGTCGTTGTGCCAGCCCGCAAACCCACTGCACTGATCGTAAAAGGCGAACAGGGTGTCTCCCGTCCGGAGCGGCGCCACGGTCGGCTCGCCGGTGCCCGCGTTCGCGAACGCCTGCAGGAGGCCTCCCGGCAGATCGAACGAAGTCGCTTCGAGGCCCAGCACGAGCGTCGTGATTCCGGCTGTCCTGTTTGCCTGGATGCGGAACACGGTGGAGTCGGCGGGGCAGAGATTGTTGCTGTCGTCGCAGTAGTCGCCCTGGCCGGTGGTCACCAGCAGGATGAACTTTTCGCCCGGTTCGGAGATCGTGCTCATCGCCAGGCCGACCGCCTGCACCGACGAGCTGATGGGTCCTTCGAACTTCGTTCCCTGCTGCGTGCTGTTCGGCGGCAGGGCGAGGGCGTCGTACTTCGCCATGATGGCCGTCGCGTTGTTGAGCGCGGGCGGCAGGTTGTCGGTCAGCATCCCCTGCTGCGACGGGCACATGCCACCGGCGGCCGGATTCGTTCCCCAGATCGTCGAGAACCCGAAGCGCACCTGCTGGTCCGACATGCCGACGATGGCGCGGACGCTCTCCTTGAACTTTCCCCAGGCCGTGTCGCCCAGGTTCGGGCAAAGGGTGGCGGAGCTGCTCAGGCAGTGGAACTCGCTCGCCGAATAGTCGACCAGCACGTAGACAGTCGAGATCGTCGGCGCGAAGGCGATGCTCGCGCTCTGGCAGGTGGAGCCGCCACCCGCGCCGCCGGTGCCGTCGGTTCCCGCGGCGCCGGTTCCTCCAGCGGCGGACCCCGCGACGCCACCGGTTCCTCCAGCTCCGTTCCCGGCGACACCTCCGGTTCCTCCAGCTCCGTTTCCGGCGACGCCACCGCTTCCTCCAGTTCCACCGGTTCCTCCAGCTCCGGTCCCTGCGAGGCCACCGGTTCCACCAGCGCTGGTTCCTGCGGCGCCTCCGCCGGTTCCTGCCGAGCCGCTGGTTCCTGCGCCGCCGCCCGTGCCGCTCGTTCCGGTTCCCGCAGCGCCGCCAATTCCGCCGGTGCTCCCTCCCGTGCCCGTTCCGGCGCCCCCTCCGGTTCCTGCCGCGATCGATCCGCCAGCGCCCGCGTTGCCGCCGGTTCCCGTCGCGCCGCCCGTTCCCACTGCTCCCGCGGTTCCGGTATTTGTGCCGCCGCGTCCGCCCGATCCGCCACGGCTCGCGCTCGTGCCGGCCGCGCCACCGCCGCCGCTCGATCCGCCGCAACCCATCACGACGATCGCGGCCACGAGAAACGAACGGAGCCCCGCAACCGACACGCGCATTTTGTTTTCCTCGCGCGCGACTCTATCCCGGTTGAGGCGCGCGGTGTAGGCGCGGCACGCACCGGATCATCGGCGCAGGCTCGCGGCGGTACGATCTCAGTCAGCGCGGTGATACGATTTCGCCGGGAGGTCGGCCACATGAGCTATCTCTACGGCGACTCGACGCCTTCGAATCTGGAGGGCAACTACATCGAGTTCCTGCGCGACGCGGTGGAGTTCTGCGTGCAGGTGCTGCTGTCGGACCAGAGGATCGTGCAGGGGAGGGCGCAGACGCGCTCGCTCGAGCACGCAACCGCCACCGAAGCCGAGCGGCTCCAGAAGCTGGGACCGCTGGTGGCGAAGGTGTTCGAAGGGACGCCGCTGGGCGCCGCTGACTCGCCCACCGCGCGCACGGCCGCCGCGATCGCGAAATCGGCGAACGATCTCGTGCGCACGGAGGCGATCCGGATGCGCGACGCGCTGGACGCGGAGATCGCCAAGCGCGACGCGTACGCGGCGCAGGAAGGCGAGGGCCGCGTCAAGGCGTTGGAGGCGTTGATCGTCAAGCACGACCTGCCCAGCTCCGTCGCCGACGTGCAGCTGGTGCTCACGGGCGGGCGCTACGCCGCGCGCGCGCGCGTGAAGACGGCCTTCGGTCTGGAGACGGTGGTGGACCTGGAGGTGCCGGCTAACAACCTGTTCGACCGGGTCGTGCGCATCGATCGGCTGACCGAACGTCTGGACATCCAGGCGCCGGAGGTCGGCGGCTGGATGCGCAAAGAGGTGAAGAAGCGTCCGCAGCACCTCGAGAAGCACCACATCACCGAGTTCGCCAACGGTGCCGAAGCGGGGACGCTGAAGCTGCGCGTCGGTCCGGACGGTACCGGACCCGGCTTCGACGTCCTGTTTTCCAGCCAGGCGCCGCGCGTGAGCATGGTGCGCGTCGGCGAGCAGCAGGACGAACAACCCTTCGAGGTGGACGACGAGGACGCCAAGAAGCTGTTGGCCCTGCAGGCCAAGCTGAGCAAGGCGACGGCGGAGCTGGCCGGGCACCGGCGGCGTCTCGTCGACGCGCGGCTGGACGGCGAACCGATGCGCACGCACGCGAAGCCTTCGCTGCTGGCGGAACGTCTGATCGCCAACATGGCGCCGGTCGCCCAGGAGATCTCGGCGCGGTCGCACTCGCCCGGCGAGCTGATCTTGCGCCGGTTGCTGAGCGGCGATCGGCGCGAGGAGATCTTCCTGTCGAAGGCGGAGCTGAAACAGAAGCTGGAACACCTGACCGATCCGAACCGCGCGCTGTTCGATCCGCTGTGGGCCAGCCCGGGGCACGCCGCGCCAGTCGCGAAGGCAGCGGCGAGCGAGTCCGCGCCGGTGGCAGCGGTTCCGGTCGCGGCGGCGGCAGCGCCGAGCGCGCCGTCCGCTCGCTACCGTGGCACGCCGACGATGGGGACGCCGTCGCTGAGCGCGTCGTCGCCGCCCGCCGTCGTGCCGCTCGGCTCGGCGTCAGGCGCGATCACCACGCCCGCGTCGGCGTCCGCGACGCCGGCGGCAACCGCGGCGCCGAAACCGACCACCGATGCGGCGAGCGGCGAAGTCATGCGGCGCACGCTGATCGGCGCGACGGTCTCGTCGGTCACGACGTCAGTAACGACGACACCACTGGTACCGCAGGCGGTGATGCCGGCGGATTCGGTGTCGAAGACGCCGCTCGCTGCGGTCACGCACGTCGAGGCGCTGCGCAAGGAGGCGGCTGGCACCATCGAGGCTGCCGTCACCAAGCGGACCGACCCGGCGACGCGATCCTGACGCGGGCTGCAAAGGTGGGAACCTTCAAGGTGTCCTGCGCATTTTGAGCCGAACCTCCGGAAATTCCGACGAGATCCGCGTAGCCGTCACGTAAGTTTTTGGCGCGCGTTTCGTCGGGCCGTGTTACATCCGCCGACGGTGTTGTCCGCGCAGGCGATCGCTCGCTCGTCAGGTCGGGCCAGCAGCCGCTACGAACCGATCGCGCAGATCGGCCGCGGCGGCATGGCCGAAGTCCTGCTGACGATGATGCACGCGGGCGGCGGCGTGAAGCGGCTGGCGGTGCTGAAGCGGATCGGTGACGACCTCGCCACCGATCCCGAGTTCATCTCGATGTTTCTCGACGAGGCGCGCCTGTCGCTGCGCTTCAGTCACGCGAACGTCGTCCAGACCTACGAGGCGCTGGTCGGCGACAGCGAGCTCGCGATCGCGATGGAGTATCTCGACGGCCAGCCGCTGACACGCGTGTTGAACCGGCTGCTGCGCGGCCCGAAGGCGCTCTCGCTGGCGCTGCGCCTGCGAATCCTGATGAACATCCTCGCCGGCCTCGAGCACGCGCACACGTTGACCGATCTCGACGGCACGCCGCTCGGCGTGGTGCACCGGGACGTCAGCCCGCAGAACGTGTTCGTGACGTACGACGGGCAGGTCAAGCTGGTCGACTTCGGCGTGGCGAAGACGCGCGCGGCGCAGCACAAGACGCGGCCGGGAACGCTCAAGGGCAAGC